>JAYZAS010000022.1 GCA_036339585.1 Pseudomonadota bacterium | reverse complement strand
GGGTGTTTGTGCGCTGGACTTTCTCTTCATCATACCAACTAATGTTGGCTTAGATGCCGCCCGTAAAGTCTCTACACCGTTCCCTAACAGGACTTGGCTCGGGATTGCCATTCAACAGGTTTCCCCGACTTTGAGCGGTTCTACACTTAGAGTTTCCTCTAAGGCACCCAATCTCTTAGGAATCTGGTGCTCTATCCAACTGAGCTACGGGCGCTAAATTCTTATAGACCCGTTATTCATAGCTTGATGTGCTTCTAAATGAAATTAAAACTTTAGACGTTCATCGAAGCAAAAACCTTGTTGATTTAGGAACTTCTTTTTGTTTTTAGACGGAGACATAAACAATCTAGGAGCATTTCAATATTGCTTACACTGGAACAAACACCCTCCCGTAACGTAAAAATCGTAAATATAGTAATAACTTCTGCTTTTCAGCGGTTTTGAATGAAGGACAAAAAACTTGTTGAAGCCTGATGACCAATACCGGCAATTTTCATCCGGAAAAACACATGCAAATTGGTGACAGCTTTATTTTTCGGTGAACAGATTTTTCAACGGATGGGAATAAATTAGCATCACTGTTTCTGTCCCAGGGTTATTGTCACCAATATTTGCGTTTGAAAGATGAGTGATCCCAACTCCAAGCCGTGCTCTATTGTCGAACCGCCAAGCCAGTTCCGCACCAGACCGGAATTCAAGCACGTGACCTAAGTCCTGACCTTCCCCATCTAAGTAAAAGCCGACGGCTGAGCCCAAATTAAGCACTAACCGCCGCCCAAAAAAAATGTCGCCTGACAGACCAAACCACCCGTATACGCTTGCGTCGGTAGTACCCAGCACGCCGAGGGATGGACGAATGTGAAGCAACTCCAAATCTGGTCCTGCTCGATATTCGATACTGAATGCCCCCGCCTGATCTCTATCTGCACAACAACTACCTACATCGCCGGCGCCTAATTTAATGAAGGCAGGATCTTCATTGGCCGCGTTTGCCACCGGCACCACAATTGATAATGCTACCAGCCAAAAAACAAAAAAGGCCGAGCCTAATGAGGCAAGGCGAATGGGTGGCATTTTAGACACAACGATTAGTGCTCCGTTTTTTTTTCCAGCATAATACGAACAAATCATTAATGCGCAAGCTCATAATCAAAAAGCTACGGATTAAAAAATATAGAAAATCAAGCATAATTGTCATTTTTTGTGGATCGAAAGTCATTGGTTGCCTTAACCAAGGCCCTCATTATGCCGGGCTCCATAGCTGAATGGCCAGCGTCTGGTACAACAGTATATTCCGCCCTTGGCCATGCACGTGACAAAATATCAGCGCTTTGTATTGGACAAACTATATCGTAACGACCTTGAACAATTGCTCCCGGAATATTCTGCAGTATTCCAAATTTCTGCAACAATTCATCTTTTGCTAGGAACAAATGGTTACGGAAATAGTGCGCTTCGATTCTCGCTAGCCCCAGGGCCCGATTTGGATTTTCGAAAACGGATCCAATTTCGGGGCTCAACCTTAACGTTGAGCACGATGCTTCATATCGACACCAGGCTTGAGCAGCAGGCATGTGTACCTCTGGATCTGGATCGATTAGCCGCTCATAATAAGCACTTAGAATATCCCGCCTCTCATTCGTTGGAAGAAATTCGACAAACGCTCTCCATGCCTCAGGAAAAATTGTCCCCATCCCCTTCATAAACCATTCAATCTCATGGTCTCGGCAAAGGAAGATGCCTCTAAGTACGAGTGCCAAACACCTTTCCGCGTTAGCGTAGGCATAGGCTAGAGCCAAGCTAGAGCCCCATGAACCACCAAATACCAACCATTGTTCAACCCCAAGATGGTTTCTCAGCGCTTCTAAATCTGAAATAAGATGGGGAGTAGTATTTTTATCAAGACAACCTAAAGGAACAGACCGACCGGAGCCCCGCTGATCTAAAATAATAATACGATAGTGGTCGGGATCAAAAAACCGCCGGTGCAGAGGCATTGCACCAGAGCCTGGTCCCCCGTGCAAGAACAAAGCCGGGGTTCCATCTGGATTGCCTGATTCCTCCCAGTAGAGGCGATGAAAGTCATCTACATCCAAGATGCCAGTGCGATAAGGTTCAATTTCGGGGTAGAGGTCCGAAAGGTGCCGCGCGGTATTCATTTAGTCCAGATGCTGAAGTAAAAAATATCGTCTTTATAGATTGTTACATATCAATCGACCAGACAAAGCTTACCTTGTGAAGATCCATTTTTCGAGAACAGCGCTGAAAAGTGCGCATATTCAAATCAAATATGAAAACTCCGCTCAAACTGACAGTATCCAATTCAATTTGTCATCCATAGTTGGGCATTTATAATAGGTGGATGAGATGGACATAAAAATATCCATTATTTTGTTTTCTTCTCCCTGTTAAAACTTGTCAATGTTGATTAGGATTTGTGGCCAAATTTTAATTACGTAGAATTTAGTGAGACCCTGGTAAATAGGGCCTTGTAAATAAAGTTGGAATGATTGCATGAATTTTAGTCTAAATAGGCGCCATTTTTGCGGACTAGTCGCAGGTGCGTCGCTAACTAGCATTTGCCCAAACTGCATCGCCACGGCGCTCTCACCGACTGAGGAGAAATATCTTGGCCAGCAGAACCATCCTAAGATCATTGAAGAATATGGCGGGGTTTATGATGACCCAAAGGTTGGAGGTTACTTTGCTCTTATAGCCTCCAGGCTGGTCCGTGCCACTAATCACAGAAATATAGGATTTCGTTTTACTTTGCTTAATAGTCCGGATGTCAACGCATTTGCCTTACCTGGCGGGTTTATTTACATAACCCGTGGTCTGGTCGCTCTTGCTAGCGACGAATCTGAAATAGCTGGAGTGCTCGGCCATGAGATTGGCCACGTAGTTGCGCGCCACACATCCAAAAGGATTGAAGAGGCCGAGCGAGCTAAACGCGACGCGATGGCTGTCGGCTTACTCGGATCGGTTCTCGGTACAAAAGGACTTGGTGACGCTGCTATCGGCCTAGCGCAGCAACGCCTTGCCGGGTTTTCACAAGAACAGGAGCACGAAGCAGATGTTCTAGGCGTCCGTTATATGGGCAGAGCCGGTTATAACCCAGACGGATTAGCAAGCTTTCTTGAGAACCTGCGTGCCCATAGTCAGTTGAGCGCAGTAATATCAGGCCGGCCGCCAAGCAGCGTCGATGCGCGCAACATGATGTCTAGTCATCCAAGAACAGTGGAGAGGGTACATCGTTCAATTCGACATGCAAAAATCGCACGTGGTGGTTGGCAATTAAAGTACAGAAAACAGTTTTTAGAGAATATCGACGGAATGGTGTTCGGCAATAACCCAGAGCATGGGGTTTTGCGGGGGCGTACCTTCATCCACCCTAAACTTCGTTATAAAGTGCGGATACCCAATGGTTTCGACATAGAGAATTCCGGCACCGAGCTTATCGCCCGAGGTCCATACAGTAGCGGTATCATTCTCGATTTCCAAATGAACGCATTCCAAGGGGCGATGACGAAATACTTGTCTAATGGCTGGGCACGCCAAGTACAGCTAAATGATTTACAGAAAATTCGCATAAATGGAATGGATTCTGCGACAGGCTGGGCCGAAGTGGACTCGAGGAAGGGACGCATGATTCTTCGGACGGTCGCTATACGCTATAACCGAAAAACAATTTTTCGGTTCCTATTTATCTGCCCTCAACGTTATGCCTCCCAGTTATCAGCGAGCATGAGAGACACGGCCTATAGTTTCCGTCGACTAAGCATATTTGAGACGAACTCCATCCGCTCGTTTAACCTAAAAATTGAGCAGATAGAGGAAACAGAAAGCGTAGGATCTGTCAGTGCCAGAATGGCTTTACCGAGCCACAAAGAACTCTGGTTCCGGGTTTTGAATAACAACGTAAGGGGACACAACCAAGTGATGAAGGGGCAGACCGTTAAAATGGTAGTCTAGGCCTTATGACAAACGTGTCATCAATTCGGGAAGAGGTCTTGTCTAGTCGGGACAGACCCAATCAGATACTGTTTTAATTTTCCAAGCGCGCGCTGTTCTAACTGGCGCACCCGTTCTTTGCTAACACCAAGTGCTTTACCAAGCTGTTCGAGTGTAGCTCCTTCATCTACTAGACGCCGCTCACGGATAATTTTACGCTCTCGTTCACTTAATTCACTCAGGGCGCGTTCAAGCCAACGGGACCTTGTCTCTGAATCTTTCAGACCGATAACCACTTGTTCGGGCGAAAGACTATCGTCGGGTAGCAGATCCTGTAGTTGATCATCGGAACCCTCTATGACTACTGAATTCAAAGACTGATCACCACCACCTAAACGGACCTCCATTCCCTCCACGTCGGTTATTTTCACTTTTAATTCGTCCGCAATTCTTTGCCTGGCAGCATCGCCCATTAGGCTTGCGTTTGCTCCGTCAATTCGGGCTCGTAGTCGCCGAAGATTGAAGAACAGTGACTTTTGAGCAGATGTGGTTCCTGTTCTCACTATCGACCAATTCCTTAGTATAAAATCTTGTATTGCGGAACGTATCCACCACGATGAATAGGTGGAGAAACGCACTTCTCTGTCGGGATCGAACCGTTCAGCCGCTTGCATCAAACCAATCATGCCTTCCTGAACAAGATCGCCGAGAGGCAAACCGTAATGCCTGAAGCGTCCGGCAATGCTTACCGCAAGTCGCGTGTATGCGTTTATCAAAGAATGTAGTGCCTTTTCATCCTTTTCTATACGCCACAACGTAGCAAGCTCGAACTCCCGCTCACGAGAAAGGAGCGGTTCTTTCATGGCAGTGCGGATAAACCGCGAATTAGCCGCTTGAGTGTCCGGATCTTCTACAATTGCCACACCCATCCCCTTTTTGTAACGAAATACCAAATACAATCTATAAAACGTTTATTTCCATAGATTGGATCACTAATACAACTTAGGGGGGCCTCATAATTTGTCTTAGATTCTCAATCGGCAGCTTGTAATATTGTCCGCTATCAACGAATGCCTATAACGGCTATGGTTTATTGGCGTATCAAACATCTCGTAGATGCGATACTGACAAGCCGTACTTTTGCTATCGCATCGCGCAATTCTTGATAAAAATTAACCCTGTAGCTTCTGAAGATCACAGTTACGCGGCTTGAAGAATTTGCTCCAATTTTTCAGTAGCTTCATCCTCATCAATTGACTCGACCGCAGCCAATTCACGTGAAAGACGCTCAAGTGCAGCCTGATAGATTTGTCGTTCGCTGTAGGATTGTTCAGGCTGGCCGTCGCTTCGGTGTAAGTCGCGAACCACCTCTGCTATCGAATCTGGGTTACCTGAATTGATCTTTGCCTCGTACTCTTGGGCCCTACGGCTCCACATTGTTCGACGAACCCTACTACGCCCCTTCAAGATTTTTAGCGCAGACTTCATTTCATCTTTTGAAGATAGTTCACGTAAACCGGATCCCTCTGCTTTTGTCAAAGGCACCCTGAGTGTCATTCGGTCATGCTCGAAGCTTATAACAATCAAGGTAATCGACTCCTGCTCAATTTCTTGCTTCTCGATACCAGTCACACGCCCTACGCCGTGGGTAGGATAAACTACCCAGTCATTTTTTTTAAATTTTTGCTTTGCAGCCATATTTTTCTTCTTTCTGGTATTTCTTGACCATAGTAACCTTAGAAATATGTAATAAGTCGCAGGCCAGCCATCCTTATGTATTAAGCAAAATATATTTTCTTTAAAGTAAAACTATCGTACCACCAAGGCCCGGATCAGGAAGGATGTCATAAAGGACATCTCCTTGGGCACATACAACATCATCAAAATTATTTTCTACATCGGCAATTTTGTCTCACCTTGCCCCAACTTCATCTAGTTGATCGTTATGATGAATATTTCGAACTGATGCCCTTACGCTTAGCTGTGCGTGTATCATAAAATAATGTATTTTTCTATGAAATACACATCTGTCATTCATTGAATATTTGTTCAATGTTTGCGGGAAGGTGCAAAATTTTTTTATCGGGACCTCAAACTTCTCCGGGATCGGCGCTAAAATATTTTTCGTACTTGCCTGATTCATTTGCGAACGAATCAGCATCAGGCAGCTCCTCACCCTTAACGGTAATGTTTGGCCACTTTTCCGCAAATTCTTTGTTCAATTCAACCCATCCCTCTGCCGCATCATCAGTGTCGGGTACAATGGCCTCACAAGGACACTCTGGCTCACAGACACCGCAATCGATACATTCATCAGGATGAATGACCAACATATTCTCACCTGCATAAAAACAGTCCACCGGACATACCTCAACGCAATCCTGATATTTGCATTTAATGCATACATCTGTGACTACATACGTCATTAAGGCCTCTCCTTGGATAATAAGTTATCGAAAAATTTTTTAACCACCATTTCAAAATGTTTTAACTACAAAACTAAATAGTTTTTGTGTTGGAATTAATAACTAAGATTTGAAAATCCAAAAGCAATTAAATGCATAAATCGAAAAAACCTGATTGTTCAACCAATTGGATTAACACAGGGACAGCCTAATATCCATGCCTCTATTAAACTGTGCAACAACTGACAAAAGTAAACCGTTCCAGTTTTAAGGCTAACCGAAATAAGCCCTAGCCCGCTCTAAAGCTCGCCTATCTTTCTTGGTTGGCCTCCCGAAGCCACGAATACGCGAAGGAGCTGACAACAAGGTCGGGCTACAATCAACCGACTTTGGTGTTTCCAGGTCCTCATAAAGATCTCGTGCCTCCGATGCTGGACCGCGCCTTTCTCCTAATGCTCTAACTCGGATGATACGAATTCGTTGACCTTGCGCGAACGTAAGAACATCCCCTCTGTGAAGCTGATAGCGTGCTTTTTTTATAATCTGCTTGTTAACCCTACACTTTCCGCCTGTGATCTGTTTTGCGGCAAGGGTTCGACTTTTAAAAAATCGTGCGTGCCAAAGCCACTTGTCTAATCGAAGGCTATCGCTTGTATTTTTCATGCTTTTACTCACCGTCCGATCAAGTCTTTCAGCGCAGCGAACGGAGAGTCAGAGTTTATTTGAGCATGCCGCGTTGCAGAGCCTGCCAATTTACGTTTAGCCTTTGCCCTAGGTTTTAGCGTGAGACCCATCTCATCAACAGAGGTTCGGTAGCCAAGACATTTTGCAAGAGCTGCAAAATTAACTTTGTTACAATCTGCCAGCCCTAAAAGATCCGGGGTGACTAAAAAAGGTCCTTGGCGGCCCCTTCGTCTCAAGATAGACGCTAATTTTTCAACTCGATCAATACGAAGTGCCCTATCGCCAAAGGTAAAATGACCTGTTGATAACCAGAAATTTTTGCTTGCTTTGCTAGCTTCGTGGCCAGCCCGACGACCCTCGAATAGTATTGCCGGGACGGAGTGTTGATTGGCAGTTGCCCAAAGAAGTGCTCTCAGCCGCACCTTCTTATTTGTAATAAGTTCAGGGATATAAATCGACGATATACCAACTTTTACATTTTCCGACTTAAGAAACTTCCGGCCTGCGAGATCAATACCATTCAATTGTGGCGACAGTATATTTCTTGGCGTAGACCCCAGTCCCTCTGCTACACGAAACAGAAGCCCACGCACTGACGCAGGACAATCTGCGGACAAGAGCGACGTAAGAGGCTCAAATTCAGACTGAAGGTACAAAAACAGCCAGCGAGCTATACGCTGCTCAATTTGCTGGCGCTGTTGATTATCAATATTCTCATTCCGATCGAGGAGCACGCCCGGCTTTAAAGCCGCGGATCCTCTTTTGAGTCGAGCTATTGGGGATTTTCTCCATGATATTACACCACAAAGGCTGAGCCCGAAATCATCGTCACAAGACGCAACTAAAGAAGCCACACGCCCCTTCATTCCCTGCCTTAGCCCCCGGAGTGCCGCTGACATTATAGCTTTGTCACCCAAAGCATCATCCGAAGGGATAAACTTCAGACCCTCCAGCCTGCCAACCTTTTCACCTTCTACCTGCAGTATTCCATTGGCAGTTACAGACGTTAATAGGGACCCACCATCTCGTTTTCGATGGAACATCGCTGCTTTGCGATCGATGAATCGCTGGGCCAACTTTTTATGTAATAAATCAGAGAGACGATCTTCAATATTACGGGTACGTTCCTGCCAATAAATAGAATTATCCAGCCATTCAGCGCGATGCGATATGTAAGTCCAAGTTCGGATATGCGCTATTCTTACCGTTAGAGTATCAATGCCACCATTTTCATTATCGAGATGCCCAATCTGGGCTGCAACCCAATCCTCTGGAAGGCGGCCATAATTTTGATTTAGATGCAGATAGATCTCGCGCAGCAACCAAAAGTGATTATCAACTAGTGTTTTCCTAAAATCTGGAATTTGACAAACCTCCCAAAGTCGGCGCAACGCATCAGGACTTGTCGCAATCTTTTTAACCTTCGTGTCATTAGAAAGATGCAGAAGCGCCTCATGGTCTTCGGCAACTCGTGAAGGCATTAACTCAGGCCTAGGCGGCAAAATTTCTAGACTTTTCAAAAGATTTCTCGGCGACTTATAATCAAGCTTCGAATTCCGCCAAAAAATGGTCTTCAAAGCCTCGAAATTATGATTTTCGACCACGTCCACAATGTCTGCCGCGAGAGGCTTGATATCATTCGTGACTCCGAAAGTGCCGTCATTCATATACCGTCCTGCGCGTCCAGCGACTTGCCCTATCTCTGCCGGGGATAATTGGCGCATCCTTTTGCCATCGAATTTACGAAAACCTGCGAAGGCTACGTGGTCAACGTGCATATTTAGCCCCATACCAATAGCATCTGTCGCGACCATGTAATCGACCTCACCTTTTTGATAGAGCGCGACCTGGGCATTACGGGTGCGCGGGCTGAGAGCACCTAATACAACAGCAGTACCCCCACGCTGACGGCGCACCAACTCAGCGATTGAATATACCTCATTCGCAGAGAAGGCGACTATCGCCGATCTTCTGGGTAATCGGGTAATTTTCTTTGCCCCAGAATAACGGAGCTTAGACAAACGGCTACGGTCTTCAATTTCCACGTCGGGGACGAGTTTTCTTATCACTGATTTAATCGTTTCAGCACCGAGAAACATGGTTTCATGATGCCCACGCGAATTCAAAAGCCGTTGTGTGAAAATATGACCTCGCTCTGCATCACCGCACAATTGGATTTCATCAATAGCAAGAAAATCCACTGGCCGATCCATGGGCATTGATTCAACAGTGCATACAAACCACTGTGGGTTAGGGGGAATTATTTTTTCCTCGCCAGTAATCAATGCGACGGCCCCCCTACCTTTAATTGATAAAATCCGGTCATAATTTTCCCGAGCTAAGAGACGCAGTGGAAAACCAATCATACCCGATGAATAACCAAGCATACGTTCAATCGCAAAATATGTCTTCCCGGTGTTGGTCGGACCCAAAATTGCTCTTATACGCTTAGAACTATTTTTGAAATTCATCTGACTGTTGAAACCGAATCCTATGCAACCGAAAAAGAACTATGACCCAAACCTCTTGATAGTTTGCAAGATAGATAGGCTGTTTCAGCGGTAAAGCGTCTAGTTTACCACAGTTATAGAAGTAATGGTCATTCCATCCAGGAAGCCTTCGTGTTTCATGTTACATAAATTTTCTCCAAGGTTTATTCAACCCCTTGCACCGGCAACGTTTTCGTCACATATAGCGTTAAGTGAAAATTCAAAAGGAACGCGACGTCATGGCTAAATCAAGCGCAAAGAATAAGGCTGAGAAACTCTCTTTTCAAGCCGAGGTAAGCAGGCTGCTCCACATTGTAGCCCACTCACTTTATTCGGAGCGAGAAATTTTCTTGCGTGAATTGATCTCAAATGCTTCAGATGCTTGCGATCGGCTGCGATATGAGGCGCTGACAAAACCTAAACTCGCCAAAGGCGACTCAAACTTGCACATCGATATCAGCATCGACAAACAGTCAGGTTCAATCACCATAGCGGACAATGGTATCGGCATGAACCGCAAAGATTTAATCGAAAATTTGGGGACAATCGCGCGGTCAGGCACAGCAGCTATCCTCGACAAAATCGCCTCTGACAAAACGAAAAAAAAGAAAGACAAAGATGGAATGTCTCTAATAGGTCAGTTCGGAGTAGGCTTCTACTCAGCTTTTATGGTCGCCGAAGAAGTCACCGTTGTCAGCAAGAAGGCAGGCGCGGCTAGTGCCTTTCAGTGGCAATCTGACGGCAATGGCGAATTCACCCTCAGTGAGGCAGAACGTGATGGCCGCGGGACCTCCGTTACCCTCCGAATTAAAGAAGATGCAAAAGAATTTATGGAGCCTGAACGGCTTCGCCATATCATCAAAACGTACTCGGACCATATCCCGGTACCAATCAATCTAGTCGAAGGCGAGACGTCTAGTCGCGTTAATGACGCCTCCGCACTCTGGACACGAACACGAAGCCAAATCAAGAAAGATCAGTACAAAGAGTTCTACCACCATGTCGCCCATGCTAACGATGATCCCTGGGCAACACTTCATTTCCGAGCCGAGGGGGTAATTGAATATTCTGGATTGCTTTTCATTCCAACCGCTCGACCATTCAATATTTTCCATCCGGACCGCAAAAACCAAGTAAAACTTTATGTCAAACGTGTTTTCATAACTGATGACTGTGAAGAGTTGCTTCCATCATGGTTACGGTTCTTGCGAGGCGTCGTCGACTCCGAGGACCTTGATTTGAATGTCAGCAGAGAAATGCTGCAAAATAATCCAATTGTTGCAAAAATAAAGAAAGGTATAGTTACTCGCGTTCTCAATGAGCTCAAAAAACGGGCGACAAAAGAACCTGACTCATACGCTGGGTTTTGGGATGCATTTGGTCCTTTGATGAAAGAAGGACTCTATGAAAGTTTCGAAAACAGATCAGATTTGTTAGCTCTTTTCCGTTGTCATTCTACCCATGGTGAAGGTTTGGTAAGCTTAGCCGATTACATCCAACGCATGAAAAAAGGACAAGATGCTATTTATTACATAACGGGTGAGAATAAAGAGACTTTAAAGAAAAGCCCGCAAATAGAGGGGTTCCAATCTCGAGACGTTGAGGTTTTGCTTCTGTCCGATCCGATTGATGATTTTTGGGTGCCGTCAATTGGAAAATACGAGGAAACTCCATTTAAATCTGTTACCCAAGGCGGTGCAGACCTAAGTGACATCAAACCTGATTCCTCGCAAAAGAAGAAGTCCCGTGCCAAAAAGGATTCTCCCAGTACATCCGAGGGCATAGAGCGGCTCATAATTGCACTTAAAGAAATTTACGGTGAAAGCGTATCGGATGTGAGGACATCGGAGCGCCTCACAGCCAGTGCGGTTTGTTTGGTCGCAGAGGAAGGAAGCCTCGATATGAATCTCGAGAGATTATTGCAACAACATCAACAGCTTGATAAAAAAACTTCTCGCATTCTCGAGCTCAATCCAGACCATGAGCTAATAGAAACTCTTGCAAAAACCGCAAAAAAGAAAAATGGTAATGACCACATCGCGGATGCGGCATTACTCCTACTAGATCAAGCCCATATCATGGAGGGAGAAGCTGTTACAGACCCGGTTGCTTTCGCGAGACGAATGGAGACGTTCGTTAAAAAAGGCTTACAATAAAATAAATTTATTGGGATTTTGTTAACAACACCAAACCAACCTTCCGCAGGATTATAAAGTTAAAAAATTTGCCTTCCAATGGGCAAACTTATAGAAATTCCTGAATTAAATTCTCTTACGTTGTGGTTTGAATGCTGTTGCTGGAGAACATAAGAAGATTTTGAACCTCTGCCGACAATAATGGATTTTGAAAGCTATGAGTTTATATGCAGAATATTTAAAAGAAATTAAAACGCGCGAAGCGAGTGGTTTGCAACCAAAACCAATAGAAGATGGCGAATTACTCGGGGAAATTATCGAACAAATAAAGGATAAAAATAATAAAAACCGAGACGCATCAATCGATTTTTTCATTTATAACACACTACCAGGAACAACGAGGGCTGCAGCAAAAAAAGCGAAATTTCTAAAAGAGATTATCCTCGGACACACCATAGTAGAAAAGATAACACCTTCCTTTGCCTTCGAACTGCTGTCGCACATGAAGGGTGGCGCATCAATTGGAGTATTACTCGATTTAGCATTTGGCGATGACGATCATATCGCCGAACAAGCGGCAAAAGTTTTAAAAACGCAGGTGTTTTTGTATGAAGCCGATACTGAGCGCCTCGAAAAAGCATACCTCTCAGGGAATACAGTTGCGAAAGACATTCTGGAGAGCTATGCCGCTGCTGAATTTTTCACAGGTCTACCTGACATTGAAGAAAAAATTAAAGTAGTAACTTTTGTGGCCGCAGAAGGCGATATTTCGACGGACCTCCTGTCTCCTGGCAATCAAGCTCATTCTAGAGCAGACAGGGAGCTCCACGGCAAAAGCTTCATCTCAGAGAAGACACAAAAAGAAATTCGGAAACTACAAGCACAGCATCCAGACAAACGTGTAATGTTAATCGCTGAAAAGGGAACAATGGGTGTTGGTTCTTCCCGCATGTCTGGCATTAATAATGTTGCGTTGTGGACTGGAAAACAAGCAAGCCCTTACGTCCCTTTTGTTAATTATGCACCTATTGTGGCTGGAACGAATGGTATTTCGCCAATTTTCATGACCACGGTTGGAGTTACGGGAGGCATAGGAATTGATCTCCGAAATTGGGTTAAAAAGTTAGATGCTGATGGAAATCCGATACTTAATAATGATGGCAATCCTGTTTTGGAGGAAAAATACTCCGTTGAAACAGGAACTATCCTGACGATTGATACCAAAAAGCAAAAGTTAACTAGTGATGACGAGAGTGAGGAACTCAGAGACTTATCAGCATCTTTCTCACCTCAAAGTGTTGAGTTCATGAGGGCTGGTGGATCTTATGCTGTAGAGTTCGGCAAAAAGCTACAAACCTTTGCCGCCTCGACACTAGAGATTAGTCCAAAATCAGTCTTTGCACCATCTAAGAAAATCTCACACGAAGGGCAAGGGCTCACAGCGGTAGAAAAAATATTTAACAATAATCTTGTTAGCCGTTTAGATGATGGCATACTGCATGCAGGTTCAGATGTAAGGGTGAAGGTCAACATTGTTGGCTCGCAGGACACTACTGGACCAATGACGGTTCAAGAACTCGAATCAATGGCCGCTACCGTTATATCGCCAATTCTTGACGGCGCATACCAGTCTGGATGCCACACGGCATCGGTATGGGATGATAAGGCCAAGGCAAACACTCCGAAGCTGATGAAATTTATGAATGATTTTGGCCTGATTACAGGGCGAGATCCAAAAGGAAATTATCCACCATTCACAGACGTCATCCATAAGGTATTGAATGACATGACGGTGGATGATTGGTCGATTATTATAGGCGGAGATTCACATACCCGGATGTCAAAAGGGGTTGCATTTGGGGCAGACTCTGGAACAGTTGCCCTAGCCTTAGCGACAGGTGAAATTAACATGCCCATCCCTGAGTCCGTTAAGGTCACCTTTAAGGGCCAGATGGGTGACCACATGGATTTCCGTGATGTTGTGCATTCAACTCAAGCACAGATGCTGGAGCAATTTGGCGAAAATGTTTTCCAGGGCAGAATAATAGAAGTTCACATAGGGACGCTGCTTGCCGACCAGGCTTTTACTTTTACAGACTGGACTGCCGAAATGAAGGCAAAAGCTTCGATTTGTATTTCTAATGACAAGACCCTCACCGAATCACTTAAAATTGCTAAGGAACGCATTCAGGGAATGATAAATAATGGAATGGATAATGATGTCCATATGCTCCAGTCATTAGTCACAAAGGCAGAAAACCGAATCGCAGATATTAAATCCGGTAAAAAACCAGCCCTCGCTCCCGACAACGATGCTAAATATTTTGCCGAAGTTGTAGTCGATCTCGATTTAATTGATGAGCCAATGATTGCTGATCCCGATGTTGAAAACATCGATGTTTCAAAACGCTACACTCATGACACGATCCGTCCGATCTCCTATTACAATGCTGAAAAGAAGGTGGACCTTGGTTTCGTTGGTTCCTGTATGATCCACAAAGGCGACCTAAATATTGTTGCTCAGATGTTCAGGAATTTAGAGAAAAAGCATGGCACAGTAGAATTTAACGCGCCACTTGTCGTTGCAGCTCCTACTTACAACATTGTGGATGAGTTGAAGGAAGAGGGGGATTGGAGCATCCTGCAGAAATATGCAGGCTTTATATTTGACGATGATGCGCCGAAAGAGGCCAATCGTGTTAAATATGACAACATACTGTATTTGGAGCGACCCGGCTGCAACCTGTGTATGGG
>JAYZAS010000021.1 GCA_036339585.1 Pseudomonadota bacterium | reverse complement strand
ATTTTGCAATATTCTTGTTCAACACTGTTGCAAATCTGTCACATGCATAAAAGATGGCAGGATCAACCGCCCCCCTAGTTCTGAGCCCAATCAGCAAGATTTTTCTCCAAAACCCCTCAGTTAATAAGCAAATTTGCTCTTCTCCAAAAACTCAACGTTTGCAATTTTTAGCGGCCTGTTGCTTGTTATAGTCTTTCTACAGACCAATTTGGTGGTGCGGAATTGGTACGTTAATTCAAACCCAAGCAAATATAAATTTTATTATTTAAGCCTCTTGGAGCAGCAAAGTTTCTATATTAATGAAGTAATAAACCCTGAATGGCCGCAATCTAACAAACGTGGATTGTGTGCTGAAAAACAAGCAAAGACTATCTGATTTTCGGCGATATCTTTTACCCATGGCAGTTGAGTTAGGCGACGCCATCAAAAAAAAGGCTCTAGGTAAAGTTTTCCTACCAATTAGTTACTTGTCCCAGAAATTCATATCGTAAGTAACATCGCCAATGAACATGGCCTGATTAATACGATAATGATCTCTGAATGAGTTGCGTTCATGCCAAGCCCCATGAAACATAACGCCAGGATAAACTAAGAGACGGTTGTAAACCATGGGAATGATACCGAGGACTTCCCAATATTGTTCGAAATTCTCCAGAAAATAGTCACTACCCGTTTCATAGTTATTTTTAGTAAAAATAGTTTTGTGAATCGCCTCATGCATAGTCGGGTCAGCCGGCATACGATCAAGCGGTGGTTTTTTTGATCGATAGAAAGCAGTTCCTCCGGAACACTCTTGTTCGGTGTTAAGCATTACTAACGCTGTAACAAGATTTCCGTCATCATGGGGGTATGCTTGGCTATTTTTGGGTTGATCATTTATAAGCCGAAATATGTTGCTATTGAAGAAAGTGGACGGAGAGTGAATTTGTATGTGGAGGAATTGCTCAGCAATTTGCTTCACTGCTTGCTGGGCCTCCAAATACGGTAACTTCTGAGACTGCCGACAATCATAGTAATCGATGAAGTTTCGTGTGTCTGGCTGATCCTTCCAAACCGGGTAAGGGGTTTGCAGGATAATATTTCTCACGATATCTGGATTTTGGTAGAATTCATCCGCTATGACTACAGTATTATCGGTGCCTTCAAGTGTAAGAATTTCAATATTCAGGTCTTTGTTGACGGCGAAAGCCTCAGCTGGCTTGAACGGAAACATTGAGATGCTCCTCAATTGGTTTATTGTTAGTTTGTCTGCACTCGCTTCTTGCGTCTATTAGGGGTTGCCTAGCCATTGGTGTAAAGTTAAATCACTAAAAATGGCATCCCGTTAATCTAAACGTCATATTGCATCGAAGGCCAAGCTAACTAGTCTGTACCAAGAGGCAAACCTGTGGAGTTTTGGAATGTTGATAAAGCGAAGGTACGGTTGGGAGCTGGCAGAACACTCCACAACTGATGAAAAAACATTCGTAGCAAGACGAAAAATCTTAAAAGCAGCAGGGCTTTTGGGAGCGTCGACGGGTTTTGCCACCTTTTTGAAATCAAATCCCTGTTTAGCCAGTCCAGATGTCAAGTCAAAATCAAACCTGTATCCGGTTTTACGAAACCTACGATACATGGTGGATCGCTCTGTGACGGAGGAAAACTTAGTTACCCGTTATAACAATTTCTATGAATTCGGAAGTCATAAAAATATCGCGCCCGCTGCTCAGGCTATGAAAATTTACCCTTGGCAAATTCTCATTGACGGTGAGGTTGAAAAAGTAATCAAAATTGACATCGACGGCTTGTTACGGCAGATGCAACTCGAAGAAAGGGTGTACCGTTTTCGTTGTGTTGAAGCTTGGTCAATGATTGTTCCTTGGAGTGGGTTTTCATTACGTTCATTACTTGATCTTGCCAAACCTACTTTGGATGCAAAGTATCTGAGAATGGAAACAATCGCAGACGATTCATACATGCCAGGTGTTCGTCAAACATGGTATGATTGGCCATATGTGGAATGTCTTACTATGGCTGAAGCTGCAAATGAGTTGTCTTTTATCGCAACCGGCATGTATGGCAGGCCTATCCCCAAACAAAATGGAGCGCCACTTCGACTTGTGGTCCCTTGGAAGTACGGATTTAAGTCAATCAAATCAATCACACGGTTTACTTTCGTGAAAAATCGCCCGAAAACATTTTGGGAGAGAGCGCAAGGTGGGGAATATGGATTCTGGGCAAACGTCAATCCGTCGGTGGCTCATCCGCGTTGGAGCCAGGCAACTGAACAGCCTCTCGGTAAAGCAAACAGAATTCCCACATTAATGTATAACGGGTATGGGGATTTCGTAGCTGGTTTGTACACTGGAATGAGGACGGAGTTGGGTGCCAAGCTGTACCGTTGATCGAAACATTAAGCGAAAACAATATTGTGGGTAATGTAAATTTCATTCGAATTAGGCACTTAGTTTTTTAAAAAAACGTAATCGCTGTTTTAGGGGCAGGCACGTCCTTGGTTCTTTATTTTGTGCCACGAAATTGAGCTATTCAGTCTAACTTCATCCCAAAGCGAAGCCGACGTTAGTCTGGGGAGGACTGAAAGGGTTTCTGATTAACTTGACGAAGTAAGAATTCTCTGAAAACCGCTATCCTTTTTGAGTGGCGTAATTCCTCTGGGTAAACAAAAAAGGTTTGAATTTTAGGTCCACCGAATTGAGGCAAAACTTTCACTAAATTACTGTCGTGAGCGATCATATAATCGGGTAAGCCCGCAAGGCCAAGCCCACCGCGTGCTGCTCGATAAACGCCGTAGAGATTGTTTACGGTTAGCACGGGTTCTCTTTTTTGTCCTGTCTTTGCACCCAAGTCGAGAAGCCAGTTAATAGAGGGGACCGGTGGCGATAAGTCGCTGCCGTAAACAATCAATCTGTGGTTGTCAAGCTCTTCGGGTGTTTGAGGAGTGCCCTTTTCTTCGAGGTATTCTGGCGATGCATACACATGTGATCTCACCGGCATTAGGGTCCGTTGAATGAGGTCCGGTTGTTGTGGTGCCGAGAGCCGAATCCCAATATCAGCCTCTCGCATGCCGAGGTCAAGCTCACCATCGGTTAAAACTAAATGCACCTCGACTTCCGGGTAGGTGTCTATGAATTTCTTTATTCGCGGAGTAAGCCAAAGCGATCCGAGTGCTACAGTGGTAGTAATCTTCAAAGGTCCACTTGGGCGTTTTTTATCTTCCGTGATTTGGGCCTCAACCATGGCAAGTTTGTGGAAAACATCATGGGTCGTTCGGTAAAGGTTCTCTCCGTGCTCGGTGAGCATCAAACCCCGCGCGTGGCGATGAAACAAAGTATTTTCAAGGCTGGTTTCTAGTGTACTTATTTGTCTGCTAATTGCTGATTGGCTCAAATTTAACGTGTCCGCCGCATGTGTGAAACTTCCAGCCTCTGCAACTGCGTGAAAGACACGAAGTTTATCCCAGTCGATTGCCATCCTAGCGACCTCTTTTTAAAAACCAAACATGTGGTCTAGGCTAAAACTATTTTCGCGGTCACTGAGTCCGTGGTATCCGAAAAGCCGGCAAGTCGTGTCTCGGATGAGCACGTAGGAATCCTCGCCAGCTTCTGTAATGCTGGCGATGTCAAATGTTTCACTGTACCGGAAATGCAATGATCCGCCACAAGGAATACTAATGTTCTCGGTTGTAATGATCTGGCCGTTTCGGTTGTGCAAGATTAGCTCTGTTCGACTAAATTCATGCCATGGAGTGGAGGCGGGATAGATTAAATGACATAACGCTTCTTGTGTTTTTCGTCCGGTACGAAGAAAAAGACGAGTACTTAATCCAGGCGGGGGACCAACATACGATTGTGGTTCATTCTTGTATGTGAGGATGCTATTGAAAATGTGTGCTCCAAAACTGGTCTCTGCGGCATGGCCATTATGCCGGTCTTCGTAACGGAACAATCCGTGAAGCCACCCATCCGCCTCACCGCCATCGGAGAAATCATAAACCAATTCGACATGGCCATAACCAGCCTTTAAACAATGCTTTTGGTTGCTACCTAACCAAAGGTCTGCGTCTAAATATTCCTCGTGATTTCGTCTTAAACATCCGAATCTATGTCGCGCAATTTCATTACCCTGATGATCATAAGCGACAGCTGCGACTGGCAAATTCTCCTGGTTAGTAGCCATGGGCGTTGGAAGAATTGTTGTCTTGAACCGTTCGAAGGGCAATAATGGAGCAGGTAAAAGGTAACCCTTGCCTAAATGAATATTAAGCTCGGGAATTTTGGCGTCTGTTTCTAGGTCACTGCGTTCTACATTAGGATGGCTTATGCGGCTCCTACCTTGGGCTGTTGTTATTTCGTAACGCGGCCTAACAAAATGTTTACCAGCATTGATCTCAATCTGGGCCGGCCATTTTACATCGGGTAGCAGACTTGAAACATCTAATGGCAAGGAGGCAAATGCGGGTATTTCTTTGTCGAGCCAGACTATATCTTTATCACCCATCCGATTTAGTCCAATTGCACCCTTTTTAATTGGACACGGATGACTATTTTGTACCCAAAGCAGCACCTTCTCACCCAATCTCGGGGCTGGCAGACCCCCATATAAGTCTGCAGGCCATGCATTGGCGTCGTGTGTGCATGAAAGCACCGTTTCATCATTACCATAGGTATCTAGCGCATATTTGACTACGTCATGCCCAGCTGCACCTACAATATGAATAAATAGTTGGCCTGAAAAATCTCCGAGCTCAAATCGACGACGTATTTCTTCCGAATCAATAACAATCGTTGAAACTTTATCATCCAAGGATTGCTCCCAGTCTGCAAGAATTTCGCCCGTGCTGCCAAAAAGCCTACACCAAATCTTTATATTTTTGGCCCCATAACCTGCCCAATAGTTAGCGCTTACTAGACGGGTGTGTTTTGTGCCCGTGTCTCTGAAAAATGCGAAGTTTGTGGCGAAATTGATCGGATCCAAATAATGACGTCGATTTGTAAGCATCGCATCATCAAGACGCATATCATCGAGACTGAAGATTTTGGCATTACAGCCTACGATGTGACTAATATTTTCCATTACTCTAGCGGCGTCAAAGGTTACAACAAAAATTGTATCCGCCACGCTAGGAGATAATTTGGTAATGGATTGTGCCTCTAGTCCGAACACTTTAGTACCTATCATCTCAACGTCTTGTATGTAGCAGCCGTTAACCTGCAATCGACTGCAGTCATGCATCTCCGCGAAAGCGTTAGCCAGTCCCTGAGGATCAAAGATAGCTATTTGCCCACTCTCAGCGAGCTGATTTATCAAGGCCACTGCTTTTTTCATAACCAATGGGTGGCCAATAGCTTTAAATGCACTGAAACCGCCGCTCTTATTATTAAATGTTTCTATATTTAGCGCCATTCTGGTTCCATTTTTATGGGTTTCCTGCCTAATTCCGGCCACTAAAGTTTTTCAACATTGCGGATAAGTTGTGCCGTAATGCTTCCCTCCACAAATAGGTACGGCCCCTCACCCAGTTTAATTGCATAGAACGTCGTTCTCCCTCATATGATTTGTGGCCGTGCCACGCATTATCGTCACAACGGAAGGCGAGCAGCGTCCCTGCGACAGGAGGAACTATTACTGAATAGTCTTCGATATCATTTTCTGACCGTAAAAGGCGAAGCTGTCCGCCCGATTGATCCCAGTGCCCATTCAAATAAACTAAGACAGTAATAATTTTCCCTCCGGAGTCACGGTGTATTTTTCCATCTTGAGCTCGACATTGTCCCCGGACTGTCAACATGTTTGGCTGGTTTGAGAGGTCGATTGAGAACTTATTACCTATTGCCTGTTCGAACTCTTTTCCTCTGAGTTGATCGACAAAATTTTCAAAAACCCCTCGTATTTTCAGAGCGCTTATTGGGAAACTGCCTGGATGTCGGATTGAAGGAAAACTTTCATTTATATCGGCAAGAGCCGAATCGCAAATAAAATTTGGGACTATTAAATGATCAAAAGGGGCGCGCTCGAGAGGCATGTCACGAAAAGCCGCTAAATTTAACATCGGACATACTTGAACGTGGTTGTTGTGTGTTGCATTGACGATTGATAGCATAATCGAACTGCTTTAGTAAGTGAAACCCAGAGAAGTTAATTACCTTTGGGTTGCTTCGATACGCCGCAGTGCTTCTTTTGCTACCCGTGCTGGTTCATTTAAGGGCTGGTAGCTCCATTCTTCTAGGTACCCTTTGAATGGTCTAGCAATACCTTGAAGATAAAGCGACTGATGAAAGATTTCAAATTTGCGATTTTTCCCCTCGAGCTCAGCTATAAGTAATGGTTTGCCTGAAGCAGCTGCCTCTGTAATCATATTGACAGAGTCGCACGTTACGATAATTGCGTCAGCGGCAGATAAAAAAGCGAAGTAGGGGTTTTTGCCTTTCCCATTCCAAAAGACATTTGGAATATCCTCTACTGCGTTGCTTAAAAGTTTGAAATTGGCCTCGGTTGTCCGCCGTGACGTAGTAATCATCAGCCCGGCCCCCGTTTGTCTGTTAATGGCAACCAAGTCTCGCGCAATACGCCTTATGGTCCCAGCAGTCATGTTATAACTACTGTTGCTTCCGCCAATGAGAACTGCAATTCTGGGGTGGGGCAATGGATCAATTATTTTTGAAAACTGACGTGAGGCACGTCTAAGCGCGTCAGGTGTGACACGGTGCATGGATCCATTAACTTGAATAACATTATGACCACGTAGCCCATCGTGGATCGGGGCAGAAATTAGGTCAAAATGCGATATTTTTACTCGAGGGTGTTGGACATGAATAATGAATGTTGTGCCAGAACTCCGTGATTTGATCGCTAGAGCCGGACCCACGGCATTACGTCCACAGCTGATAACAACATCCGGCCACGGCATTTCGATCGCATCGCTACCTGGACCTGCGAAGTCTATGAAAGAGGGCCACACTCTGGCGGGCAGCCATTTCCATGGTGCCTTTGGGAGAATGACTTTTTCTACGATGGTTCCCTCATCAACTCGACCAAGCAATGCTTCGGCTAAACCAAGGCACTGATTAGCCATGCCGATTTTACCATCGGTCAAAGTCCAGATCGAGAGAGAAGTGGTAGTCAAAGGTAATACAGATCCTTTGTTGCTTTGTTACCGTTGTGTCATTTCGGTCTAAATAGTGTTTCGCACATCTTAATCTTTGTAATATTATTGCGCGACAAAAAAAGGAACATCACTATGGGCAGGGTCAAGTTAGACAATATTGATTTGAGTATTCTACGAGATTTACAGGCTAGTGGACGCATGACTAACGTAGATTTAGCACGTCGTGCGAAAATTTCCGCTCCCCCGTGTTTGCGTCGAGTTAGGGCACTCGAAAAATCTGGCGTTATCCGCGGGTATCATGCGGATATTGATGGCGAAATGCTGGGTTACGGAGTCACAGTGTTTGCACAGGTGGGTCTCAAAAGCCAAGCTGACAATGACCTTGCCGCATTTGAGGCGCTGGTTGAAGGGTGGCCGCAAGTTCGCGATTGCTATATGCTTGCTGGGGACACGGACTTTCTACTGCGTGTCGTGGCCGGTGATTGGGAATCTTACAATAATTTTTTAACTTCCACGCTTACTGCAGCCCCTAATGTTAGTCATGTTAAGTCGGCACTAGCAATAAGAGCTTCGAAGCAGGACTTCGGTGTGCCAATAGAAAAAGATGTGGATACTATCGGTACTACACTGGATTGATTCAGCTTTTTTGATAGCTACCACCTATAACATTAAACGATAACGGTAGATGGGCGACGCCCTGCATGTTAAATTGGTGCAAAACAGCGATTATTGCCATTGTATATTGGCAAATGTTGGCGCTACCCCAAAACAACAGTATGATGATGTGCAATACAGGTTTTCGATTAAAAAAGACGTTTTATCCGTTTTGTTAACGCCTGTTCAAGAACGCCATTTTATAAATGGAAACGTCAGATATTGTTGCAAAATATTATTTGTAGCCAACTTTTATAATTTCGTAGTCTTTTTGACCGCGGGGTGTGTTTACCTCTGCGCTATCACCTGCTGATTTTCCAATTAATGCGCGCGCAATTGGTGACGTTACCGATATGCGGCCGTTGCCTGGATCAGCCTCATACTCGCCAACAATTTGGAATGTTGACTTTTCGTCCGTATCCTCGTCGGCAACAGTGACTGTTGCTCCAAATTTTACTTGTTTTCCTTTCAAAGCTTTGACGTCGATTATATCCATGCGACTTGTTTTATCTTCAAGCTCCATGATACGTCCTTCGATGAAACTCTGTTGCTCACGTGCAGCATGGTATTCAGCATTTTCGGACAAATCTCCATGCTCACGCGCTGCTGCTATAGCTTTGATTATTGCCGGCCGGTCGACTGTTTTTAGATTTCGCAACTCGTCTTGCATCCGCGATGCTCCATCGGCTGTAATTGGGAAGCGTTCCATTTTGAATCACCACTTTATTTATCTGCGCAAACTCGCATCATACACTCAAAAGGATGTATTATACCATAATCTTCGTGGAAAAGGAGATAGTCGTGTACTTTACTCAATTGAAGTAGGATTGCAACGGTGCCACATCAAGAGTGCCCTGTTTTATTGCCATGATTGCCTTGATTGCCGCGCGAGCACCAGCGAATGTCGTGTAATAGGGTACCGAATGCGAGAGAGCTGTGCGACGAATGCTAAAACTGTCCTTTATAGCTTGAACGTCTTCAGTAGTGTTGAATACAAGTTGCACATCACCGTTAATCATCGCGTCTACAACATGCGGCTGTCCCTCGGCGACTTTGTTGACATTACTGATTGGTATGCCTTCTGCCGCTAGGAACTTTGCGGTGCCTCGGGTGGCGATCAAAGTAAAGCCGAGTTTTATTAAATCGCGCGCAGGCTCGATAAATAAGCCTTTATCTTGATCTTTAACTGAGATGAAAACGCAGCCAGTTTTTGGGAGCTTAATGCCACTTCCTATTTGTGACTTGGCAAATGCGCGGCCAAAATCACAGTCGATACCCATAACTTCACCAGTGGATTTCATTTCGGGGCCAAGCACCACATCGACCCCCGGGAAACGTGCGAACGGAAACACTGCTTCTTTCACTGCCACATGATGAGAATTTGCAGTCGACGCGAACTGGAAGTTCCTTATTTTTTCTCCAGTCATTAATCTCGCAGCAATTTTAGCGATAGCTATACCTGTGGCCTTCGCAACGAATGGAACTGTTCTACTTGCGCGCGGATTGACCTCTATAAGTAGCACTTTCTTATCTTTTATTGCGTATTGTACATTCATTAACCCGACAACACCAAGAGCCATAGCAAGTTCTTTGGTTTGCCGTTTAATCTCGGTGATGATATCGCCTGAGAGCGAGTATGGTGGTAGGGAGCACGCGCTGTCACCAGAATGAATACCGGCTTCTTCAATATGTTCCATGATGCCCGCGATCAACACTTCTTCGCCGTCAGACAGGGCATCCACGTCAACCTCAATGGCACCGGCGAGGAAGTGGTCCACTAGAACGGGGTGATCCCCGGAAACGCGCACTGCAGTTGTCATGTAGCGTTTCAATTCAGTTTCATCGTGGATCAACTCCATCGCCCTGCCACCAAGCACGTAGGATGGCCTCAATAAAACGGGATAACCAACTTTTGATGCAATTTTGCGTGCTTCTGGGAGTGAGGTTGCAGTTCCCGCATCTGGCTGTCGTAGTTTAAGTTTCTTTAAAAGACATTGGAATCGTGATCGATCCTCGGCCAAATCAATTGCGTCAGGTGAAGTCCCAAGGATAGGCACTCCAATCTTTTCTAGATCATTGGCTAGCTTCAGTGGCGTCTGACCACCGAATTGAACTATCACCCCTACTAAGTCCCCTTTTCCTTGTTCGGCACGGATAATAGAGATGACATCTTCCGCAGTCAGAGGTTCAAAATAAAGCCTGTCAGAAGTATCATAGTCCGTTGATACAGTTTCTGGATTACAGTTAATCATGATGGTTTCATAACCCGCATCTCGCAGCGCATAGACAGCGTGGACACAACAATAATCAAATTCAATACCTTGACCTATCCTATTTGGGCCACCGCCGAGAATAATAACTTTTTTGCGATCTGAAACCTCAGCTTCAGTCTCGGCTGGCTCAAAACCGTCACCCTCATAAGTGGAATAAAGGTACGGTGTTTTAGATGGGAATTCTGCCGCGCACGTATCTATCTGTTTAAATACGGGAGCTACCCCCAATTTTAGGCGTGCCTTAGCAACTAATTGTTCAGATGTCCTCACTAATTTGGCTAGCCGAGAGTCACTAAACCCCAGTTTTTTGATACGAAGAAATTCTGAAGCTGTTTTGGGCAATCCCGATTTTGCAATCGCTGCTTCCGCTTCGACAATAACACTTATCTGCCTTAGAAACCAAGGGTCCACCTTGCAGGCTTCATAAATTTCTTCCAGTTCCAGATCATGTCGGAATGCTTGTGCAATTAAAAGAATTCGAAAGGGTATCGGCTGGCGTAATGCTCCTAACATTTTGCTTTTATCATTATCCTCGGCTCCAGCCAGCGTGACCTCGTCAAAGCCCGAAAGGCCCGTCTCCATCGAGCGCAGTGCTTTTTGAAGGCTTTCCGGAAAACTTCGGCCTATTGACATCGCCTCGCCAACTGACTTCATAGCTGTAGTTAGTGTGGGCTCTGCACCAGAAAATTTCTCAAAAGTAAAGCGTGGTATTTTTGTAACAATATAATCGATTGTCGGCTCAAAACTTGCGGGCGTCACTTCGGTTATATCATTGGTCAGTTCGTCGAGCGTGTATCCTATAGCTAGTTTGGCGGCAATCTTTGCAATAGGAAAGCCGGTAGCTTTAGAGGCCAATGCAGAGGAACGTGATACTCGCGGGTTCATTTCAATGATAACCATGCGGCCATTTTTTGGATTGATCGCGAACTGCACGTTAGACCCGCCGGTGTCAACACCTATTTCTCGAAGGCACGCAATCGAAGCGTCACGCAAGATTTGATATTCTTTATCGCTGAGTGTAAGGGCTGGCGCGACAGTAATTGAATCTCCAGTATGAATTCCCATTGGATCAATGTTTTCGATAGAGCAGATTATAATACAATTATCTAGATTATCTCGAACCACCTCCATCTCAAATTCTTTCCAACCGAGCACAGACTCTTCCACCAATACTTCAGAGGTAGGAGATGCGCGCAGACCTGTTTCCAACAACTCCATATATTGTTGACGATTGTATGCAATTCCGCCACCTGTACCACCGAGCGTAAAAGAGGGACGCAGAATAGCGGGCAATCCTATCTCTTTCATTGCTTCACAAGCGTCCCCCAAATTATTTACCAGCGCACTTCGTGGTGTTTGGAGTCCAATTTTTGTCATTGCTTCTCGAAATAATTTGCGATCTTCAGCTTTAGCTATTACGTCGGCTCTTGCTCCTATCAATTCCACATCAAGTCGTTTTAAAGTGCCGTCATGGAAAAGGTCGAGTGCGGTGTTGAGTGCTGTCTGTCCTCCCATCGTTGGTAGGACAGCGTCTGGTTTCTCACGTTCAAGGACTTTTGCGACAGTTTTGGGTGTGATTGGTTCAACGTAAGTAGCATCGGCTGTTTCGGGGTCAGTCATAATCGTGGCAGGATTAGAGTTTATTAGAATTACACGGTATCCCTCGTCTCTTAATGCTTTGCACGCTTGTGTCCCCGAATAGTCAAACTCACAAGCTTGCCCAATGACGATTGGTCCAGCCCCGATGATGCAGATTGACTTGAGATCAGTACGTTTAGGCACGGATTTTGGACGCTTTCTCTATGTTTTGAATGAAACTTTGAAATAGGTAGTGGCTGTCTTGTGGCCCCGGGGATGCTTCGGGGTGGTATTGCACCGAAAATACGGGTCTGTTTTTGAGTTGTATGCCTTCGAGGCTGTTGTCGAATAATGATACATGACTCACTGAAACTTCATCCGGAAGTGAATCTTTTAAGACTACAAATCCATGGTTTTGGCTGGTTATTTCAACTCTGCCATTTGTGATATTTTTAACCGGATGATTTGCGCCTCGATGGCCGTGATGCATTTTTTCTGTATTAGCTCCTAATGCACGTGCAAGAAGCTGATGCCCTAGGCAGATACCGAACAATGGTTTTTCTGCATAAAGCAATTTTTTAATGGTAGGTTCGGCATAAACCCCTGTTGCTGCAGGGTCCCCCGGGCCATTTGAAAGAAAAACACCATCCGGCTTTAGATCCAGAATAGTTGTTGCATCTGTCGTCGCCGGTACAACGGTAATTTTGCATCGGAATTGAGCGAGGCACCGAAGAATATTGTGTTTTGCACCGTAATCGATTGCAACTACATGATGCTGAGAGGGGGGGGGCGTAGTTTTATCCTTCACTGGCGACCAAAAGCCTTCATGCCACTCGTAACTATTTTTGCAACTGACTTCTTTCGCGAGGTCCATGCCTTTGAGACCTTCAAAGGACGCCGCTTTTTCTATTGCGTTGCAAATATCAAAACGTCTCTTTTTGGAATGTATTAGTAGACCGTTGGTAGCTCCCTTATCCCTAATATATCTGGTAAGCTTTCTAGTATCGAGGCCAGTCAGAGCCACTAACTTATGAATTTTCATCCATTCGCTTAAGTTTTGGGTTGAACGCCAATTCGAAGGTTCAGTGATGTCTGCCTTAATTATGCAGCCTTGTGCAGCCGGCGTTAACGACTCGAGATCTTCATTGTTGGTTCCAACATTGCCGATATGGGGGAACGTGAAACAGATTAACTGACCCGCGTAAGAGGGGTCGGTCATGATTTCTTGATACCCAGTCATCGATGTGTTGAAGCATATCTCGCCTAGTGCCTCTCCCTGCGCTCCAGCTCCGAGCCCCCACATTACTGACCCATCCGATAGAACTAGAGCCCCCGTTGCCTGGGGCGGCGGGATATACGAAGACTTTAATGCAACGGCCATATGGGATTTTCTCTTTAAAGGGCAGGCGCCACAAATTTCTTACAGCTATAGGACAGGGACCTACCTCACTATGACTTAAAAAATCAACATGTGTGAAAAAAACATAAACCCCAAAAGTGATCAATCGACCTTGTAAAAGTGAGAAAATATAAAAGTGCCTATTTATCAGCGTGTTATTTATTTTCAAAAGGTTGCACTAGTAAATTAGATTAGTTACGGTTTTAGGAATAAAATTGGGAGGGTAAATAGTATGTTGCGCGAAGAGCTCAACGAGTCGTTGAAAAAAGCTATTAAATCACAAGAAACCTGTGCTATTTCGACAATTCGATTGATCTTAGCGGCCTTAAAAGACCGAGATATCGCCGCGCGTTCCAAGGGCAATGCGGATGGTGTTGGCGATGATTCGATACTTCAGCTATTGCAAACAATGGTAAAGCAGCGGCATGATAGCAGTGCTTTGTATAAGAAAGGTAATCGCCCGGAACTTGCAGCACGTGAATTGCAAGAAATTGAGATTATCAAATCCTTTATGCCAGAACAAATGGATGAAATAGAAATAAAATCCGCAGTCGTTCAGATGGTAGAGGAACTCAATGCTTCGGGTCTTAAGGAAATGGGCTCAGTGATGTCTGCTCTCCGCCAACGTTATGCTGGTAGGATGGATTTCAGCAAGGCAAGCGCAATGGTCAAGCAAAGCTTGGCTTAGTGGTTGCAGAATTGATCGTCGTGGGAGTAGGCTTGCAAAATTATCTCGGTTTAAACCAACAATGGGGCAGATTAGCCTGTATCACATTGGTATCTATATATGAACTTCCCACCAAATTTTCTTGACGAAATTAGGACCCGGTTACTGGTTTCAGAGATTTGTGGCAAGCGGGTAAATCTAAAAAAGCAAGGTCGCGAGTTCATTGGATTAAGCCCTTTTAACAATGAAAAAACGCCTTCTTTTACCGTTAATGATGAGAAGGGTTTTTATCATTGTTTCTCTAGCGGAAAGCATGGAGATATTTTTTCTTTTGTCATGGCTGTGGAAGGACTGAGCTTTCCGGAGGCTGTTGAAAAGCTCGCTAGAGATGCCGGGCTAGAAGTTCCTCGGGCGACGGCTGCTGAGCGGGCCAGAAGCGACATGCGGTCAGGGTTACATGAAGTAATGGATCTGGCATGTAAGTTTTTTCAACAAAGCTTACTAGAGCGGTGTGGGGATCATGCGCGAAAATACATTGAGGGGCGAGGACTGGATGCCGAGACGATTTCAAAATTTCGTTTGGGCTATGCACCACCCGGGAATGCAATGCCTGTGGCGCTCAGGAAGTCAGGAGTCTCCGAGAGCTCACTACTCGAGTGCGGGCTGCTGCGAGCTTCTGATAATGGGCAGCCGGCTTATGCCTTTTTCCGTGACCGGGTTCTTTTCCCAATAACAGATCGCAGTGGGCGGGTTATAGGGTTCGGCGGACGTTTAATGGGAGATGGAAACACTGCAAAATATATTAATTCACCAGATACAATTCTTTTTAGCAAAGGCCGCACATTATACAATCTCGCTAATGCGCGCCAAGCCGCTCACGAGGGTCATCCTGTCATTGTCGTCGAGGGATACATGGATGTGATTTCTCTAGACCGAGCCGGCTTTAAAGGTGCAGTGGCGCCTCTAGGTACTGCTTTAACGGAAAATCAACTGGAAGAGGTTTGGAGGCTGAATTCGGAGCCAGTGCTGTGTTTCGATGGAGACTCTGCGGGTGCGCGGGCCGCTATGAAAGCTGCTGAACGTTCGTTAGAATTGTTAAGGCCTGGACGTTCAGTTCAGTTTGCTTATCTGCCGGCAGGCGACGACCCGGATAGTTTGATTGCGGCACAAGGACCGCAAGCAATCTCGGAAGTGATAACTAGCGCGAGGCCTCTCGTCGATATGCTTTGGGCTTATGAATATACGTTAAAAACACTGGATACACCCGAGCGGCGAGCAGACTTAGAGGTTCGTCTTGGCAAGAGAGCTTCTGTAATCGCGGATGGCAGTGTGCAGCAACATTACAGGCAAATTTTTAGAGATAGAGTGTGGCAGGTCTTCCGAAATAAACGGGTAGGTGGCAATTCACACAAAAATCAATTTATACGCCCGGTTGACTACTCGCGAAAGATTACAGAGCCGTCTACCGGTCATTTGAGGGCAAATGTCGCTGCAATGCGGTCTCGACGGATGCAGGTCCTGCTTGCGACGATACTTAACTTTCCCGTCCTGCTAGATGAGTTTGGTGAAGCGCTGGCAGAAATAACCATATCGCCGGACCTTGACAAATTGCTTCAGGAAATTCAACAGTGGTATACAAAAACGCAGGGGCTTGACGCAGATGAGTTAAAAAGCCACCTCTATGCACAGGGATTTAAAACAATTGTTAATTGCCTGAGCAGTAAAGAAGTAATGTCACATGCAGCATTTGCTCGTGACACATCGGACGGCAGCGGCGATTATAATGTTATGTTGAGCCGCGCTCGGAAAGGGTTTGAGCAGACATTGAACATGTTTATGCAGGCTAAGCGAAAGCAAGAGGTGTTAGCCAGTGCCAGAGTTGCTGCTGGTGATGGAACCGAAGAAAGTGAACGGCGCTTTCTTGCTTTTCGGCGGGTTATGGAAGATGAAACGGCTGATATGTTAGGTGGTAACGGTATCGATTCTGATTAGTTAAATTGTCTCTGTGATTAGATATAAAATTAAAAATGCGATTGGGAGCATTAGGTAATGGCAAATTCAGTAGCAGCCAAAAAAACCAAAAACCAAAAGGTAAACGGTAAACCTAACGCCGAAGCTGTGGACCGTCCCCTGTTGGATATAGGACGCGCAGCTTTGAAGAAGCTAATTACGAAAGCTAAAGAACGTGGTTATATTACAATTGACGAATTAAATAAAGCGCTGCCTCAGGGGCAGGTTTCTCCCGAACAAATTGAAGACACGATGACTCTTTTTGCGGAGATGGATATAAACGTGATTGACAGCGAAGAATCTGAAGAGAATGGGGGGCCTCCAGAGGCGGCAAGCAACGAGAAACAGGACTCGCCTGTTGCTGGGAACCTCTCTGATGATGACATCGGGCGCACAGATGACCCGGTAAGAATGTATTTACGAGAAATGGGAAGTGTTGAGTTGCTCTCGCGAGAGGGTGAAATTGCCATTGCAAAGCGAATAGAGGCAGGTCGTGAGAAGATGATAGGGTCGTTGTGTGAAAGTGCACTAACGATGCGTGCGATTGCGCGTTGGCAAGATGCTATTGTTGAGGGCGAAGTTCTACTTAGGGACATTATAGATCTAGATAGTACATACGGAGCTTCGTACGGGACTCCTCCTCCGACTGCGGCTAATAACAACTTGAGCGTCGACAAACCAACTACATCTGCAAGCAATAACACTCTTTCAGATGATCACGATGATGAGGGTACATCGGAGGACGAAGAAACTGATGATGATGAGGTTTCGGTATCATTAGCTGCAATGGAAGAAACACTGAAGCCCGAAATTCTATCAAAGTTTAAAGAAATAAGCGCTGTTTATAAGAAGTTAAACCGCGCTCAGGACAAACGCCTTAATATGATCCAGAGTGGAAAAGAGGTCTCGAAATCGACTGAGCGCACTTATGAACGACACCGAAAAACACTCGTCGGCCTGATGGACGGTGTACAACTGAACAACTCTCGGATAGAGCAATTGGTGCACCAACTCTACGACCTGAATAAAGGCCTCAACCGTCGTGAAGGACGCATTTTACGGATGGCCGTCAATTGCGGTGTCGAGCGTAAAACATTTATGGAGCAATATTTCGGTCACGAATTAAATCCCGGCTGGTTCGATCATTTGAAAGGTTTGCGCAAACGGCCGTGGCAGAGTTTTGTTAGAAAGCACAGCGAGGATGTCTCAACGTTGCGAGGAGAGATTGCCAAGACTGCTGGCGAGATTTCTATGCCGTTGCCTGAGTTCCGTCGCATTGTTCAATCTGTACAGCAGGGAGAGCGGGAAGCAAGTCGGGCCAAAAAAGAAATGGTCGAGGCTAATCTTCGTCTCGTGATATCAATCGCGAAAAAGTACACCAACCGGGGCCTTCAGTTTCTTGATCTTATACAGGAAGGGAATATTGGCCTTATGAAGGCGGTCGACAAGTTCGAGTATCGTCGCGGCTATAAGTTTTCGACATATGCAACGTGGTGGATACGCCAAGCAATTACGCGCTCGATAGCAGATCAGGCGCGTACGATACGTATTCCGGTACATATGATTGAAACTATAAATAAGCTGGTAAGAACGTCGCGTCAAATGCTGCATGAGATAGGTCGAGAACCGACGCCGGAGGAGTTATCTGAAAAACTTCATATGCCACTTGAGAAAGTTCGCAAAGTACTCAAAATTGCGAAAGAGCCTATTAGCCTAGAAACTCCGATTGGTGATGAGGAAGACAGCCATCTCGGCGATTTCATTGAAGATAAAAATGCAATTTTGCCCTCTGATGCTGCAATTCACTCTAACCTTCGTGAAACCACTACGCGAGTTCTTTCTAGTTTGACTCCAAGAGAAGAAAGAGTGCTTCGTATGCGATTTGGAATTGGAATGAACACTGATCATACATTAGAGGAGGTTGGCCAACAATTCTCAGTCACTAGAGAGCGTATTCGCCAAATAGAAGCAAAAGCACTGCGAAAACTGAAGCATCCGAGCCGGTCCCGCAAGCTGCGTAGTTTCTTAGATTACTAATACCGACAGACCTCAGGTTATAGTCACTTCTTCTTGGGCCCGTAGCTCAATTTGGTTAGAGCAAACCGCTCATAACGGTTTGGTTGCAGGTTCAAGTCCTGCCGGGCCCACCACTTAAACTACCTTGTAGGCTTTTTTATTAGTACGGTATTCGGGTGCCGTCCCACGCTAAGTGATACCCTGATTGATCAGGGGTAACGCCATTTATAACCCTAAGTAAGTTGGCTGCAGCATCTAAAGATGACACTAAACCGCCTTCTGGCACGGATCGTTGGAAAGGCTTTGATAACGCGGTATTGACGGTGCCTGGGTGGAGGGCGACGCAAACTGTGTGCGAGTTGCGTCTAGCACTTTCAATCGCAAGCGTACGGGTTAGCATAACAAGTGCTGCTTTAGCCATCCTGTAACCATACCACCCACCCATGTTATTGTCTGTAATACTGCCAACACGGGCGCCAAGAATTGCAAAGACATTTTTACGACCAGGTGATAGGAGTGGAACAAAATACTTTGCCACTAATGCAGGTCCGATCACGTTTACCCGATAAAGTTGCTCGAGAGAACCTGAGTCAATGCTTCGGAAAGTCTTTTCGGGGTATAATCCGTTATTGTTATGGAGGAGTCCGGTAGCAACTATGACTAAATCCAGTGACCCATCTTCCCTAATCAATTCAGCCGCACCTGAAATAGTGCTTTCGTCATCGTAATCAATTATTATTGCGTTGGCACAGGTTTTTGTCCGGCTAATTGGATAAAGCTGCGATACTCGAGGGTCAGTGTTAAGCTGATCAACGAGAGCACTACCAATTCCACCGGAAGCACCAAACACGGCCACACGCATCTCGTCACTAAAATCCATGCGTTGCTCCCTTCAAGTTTTGTTTTTCAAAGCACTTGTCGGAACCAATCAGTCAGGCTGCCATACGCTTACGATAATCCCAGCTGTGAAATGCAACTGGCCTAATACTTATAACGACTTCGTCCTCGGACGGTTTTAACAACCATTTTTTAAACTGCGCTTTGTCTTTCGAAATATACCTATTAGCAAGCCTTTCAAGCATCTCATGTGCATTCTCATTAGATATGGATGCTACGCCCTGTCCCCGCACCCCGAAGTATGGTGCAGTTTCCCTAGCGACCTCAAAGGCACACCGGGGTGATTGTGCAATGCTACTTGCTATTCTAGCCTGACGTTTCGTTGCACAAAACAATGTTCCGCCGTCGTAAATAAACCAAAGTGAAACAACCATGGGCCATCCCGTCGGAGAATTCGCTGCCAGGCGCAACGGAAGACTAGTAACTATAAGATGTTCCTCAATATCAGAGAGGGACATAGGACCATTGATCTTCATGTTGCTTCTCCTAATATAACAGGTATACGTATTATGAGGGTCTCTGGATCAACTAAACTTGTTTTGAGATCGATAGGACGATTATCAGACTCTGCGCAAGAGTATTTACTCCCAATGAAGGAACTAATGAGAAAAAAGATTTCAAAGTGGTCAGTTGGATCTTTTAAGCCAGCTATTTTTATTTTCGGATTTCTTATATTTGGTTTGGCTTTTGGTGAGGGCTATGGGAAAGAGCGCAGCTCAATCGCATTTAAGATTAATCAAGACGGATCGGAAGTCGGTCGTCACACGCTAGAGTTTTACAAAATTGGTCGCGATTTGCATGTCGACATAGCGATCGACATTAACATTAAAGTACTATTTATTCCCATTTATAGTTATAGACATCGCAACACAGAAATTTGGCGGGATGGAAAACTTCTCTCTATAACGACGGAAACTAATGATGATGGCGAAAAGCACTGGGTGAAGGGGAAAGCTGAAAACGGTTTGTTCAGGATTTCAAGCTCAAGCGGGGACTTCGTGGCGCCTCCCACTATAATCCCTACTAGTTACTGGTCGCCAAAAACTACTGCACAATCAATACTCTTGGACACACAACACGGAAAGTTGCTTGATGTTACCATAAAGCAATTAGACAACACTACGCTGTTGACCCCCAGCGCTAATATTCCTGCTAGGCATTTTGTTATTACCGGCGACTTGGAACTCTCCCTCTGGTACTCCCAATCTGGGGATTGGGTTAAAACAGCTTTTCAAGTAGGCGGCGCCGAATTCAGCTACACTCTTGACCGTAAATTCGTTAAGGAGGATTAAGATTGTTACTTGGTGGATTACAGCAAAAATGTAGTCACTGTTGACAATGCCTGAGACAACGAAATCCAAAATTGTTTGGATTACTGGTGCTAGTTCAGGTATTGGTCGTGCTTTAGCGCTTAAGATGGCGTCTGAAGAATGGACCGTAGCGGCTACAGCTCGCTCAGTGGCAAGGTTAGAGACATTGGCGGACGAGTCTAAAATGCTCCCAGGCACAATATATCCGTTTGCCGCTGACGTGACAGCCAGTTCTGAAATCTGTTCAATATTAGAAAGGATCGAAACTAGCTGCGGTGCGATTGACCTAGCAGTACTCAATGCCGGAACTTATGTTGCAGATACGGCAAAGACGACATGCGGGAAAAATGTTACGGCGTTAATGCAGCTGAATTTCGTTGGAACGGTAAACTGTCTGCACCCTCTAGCAAAAAAAATGCGTTCAAGAGGTGCGGGCGCGATTGCTGTCGTCTCCTCTCTGTCTGGGTACGTTGGGCTTCCTGGAGCTGCAGGTTATGGGGCATCAAAGGCAGCGCTTATCAACCTCACGGAATCCCTACACCCGGAGCTTTCTGAATATGGAATAAAATTACAGATTGTTAACCCCGGGTTCGTAAAAACACCGTTGACTGACAAAAATCAGTTTAAAATGCCTTTTTTGATGGAAGTTGATGATGCAGCCGACGCTCTCTACAAGGGACTGAAGTCTAACAGGTTTGAAATCACCTTCCCTACGCGTTTCTCAATAATAATCAAATTACTAAGGTACATGCCGTATAAACTGTTTTTTTCTATTACAAAACGTCTGTTACCGTCATGAGCAGTTGAGGGCACGTTTTACTACTCAGCGGCAACAGCTAGTGTGTTTTCGACGCTGGCTTGGCCTCTCTCGTCAGGTTTTCTGAAAAACAATGTAATTTCACCGATGGTAATTCCAAATTTACTCATTTCGGCTGTATTGAACAGAACGCCATCCGGCTGTAAAAACATCCAATCATCAAAATTCACGTTCCAGATACGCCCGCCGATTTTAAGAGCAAGGGTGTAAGACCAATTCAACGCACTGCCATAAGCTTTCCCGACAGCCTTGCCGATAACGTCTTCAGCTTCACCCACGTAGTCGTTGTCATTTATCTTGCGAATCTTCCAGACGCGTTTATCAGTTTCACCGTCATCATAATTGAACGACTCATCAAGTGTGAGAACTTGCCCGTCCCAAGTACCCGTCATATCAACAGTGAACTGCCTGCGAATATTGCCAAATCGATCCTTGACTATTCCCCACGCCCGGGTTTTGCCATTAAAATATTGCTCTAAAGCAAATTTTGGCTGTTTTCCTTTGAAATCTTCAATTTTCATATTGCTGCATCCCACGGTCATAAGCCCTAAGGCTGGGAGAATGAGAAATAATATTTTCTTCATGAATATCCCCATTGTTGAACCCATCTTTATCTAGGCGATACCTCCACATCAACGCTATAGCCCCTACTTTAAACAATATAGGTAGGCCGCCATAGAGCAGGGTCAACATAAATAATCCATTCTCTGTTTGATTAGTGGCTTTTGGGCTAAACCCAGACCACTCGAGTAACGGAAATGAGATGCCTACCGCTCCCGCCAAAGCAAGTTTGGTAGCAAAATTCCAGAAGCCAAAAAAAGCTCCTGCTCTGTCCTCTCCGCTTTTAATGCTATCCCGTGCTATGATATCTGCTTGGATTGATGGTGGTAAGGTGAGGTCAGCACCAAGGCAAAAACCAGTAAGCGCACAGATGCAAGCAAAGTAAAAAATATCACCTTGTTCTAAAAATTGTACTGAGACAAAGCAAACACAAGCCATCACCATTGCTGCTGACCATGCACGATGCTTATCGATGCAGCGGCTAAGGACTAACCAGCCCGGAATTCCAATTATGCCACAAGCAAAATACAGCATTAAAAGAGGGCCGACCTCATCAGGAGCTCCTAGAATGTGACTTACGAAAAGAATAAATAATGTGGCAGGTAGTCCGTTTGCAAATCCATTCAAGAAATAGGCAAGCAATAGTCTTTTAAAGGGTTCGTCTTGGGAAATAGTTTTTAAAGAGCTCCGCCACCTCCAATTTGATAAGTTTTGCGCTACCTGGTCTTGAGTTGTTGTTATCAACAAAACAACGCTTATTATGAATATCAGCGTTATAGATATTGCAAATATCTGCATTGCAAAGCGCATGTCATCGCCTGCTAGGTAGGGAATGGCGGCTGCTAGAATTGTTCCAATTATTACAAAGCACTCACGGATACCCGTTACGCGACTACGCTCGTGATACCCCTTTGCCAATTCGGCTCCCCAAGCCAAATAGGGTATCGTAACCATAGTGATACCTAGATAGAAAATCACGCTCACTACTAATAAATATGTTGCCCCTGCGCCCGTTAATGGCATGAAGAGCAATACTAAACCCGTGAGGAATACCGGACTCCCTGCTACGATCCATTTTTTGCGACGGTTTTTATGTTCACCTATTCGGTCAGAAAGCACACCGACTAATGGATCACTAATAAAGTCCCAAATGCGCGCGACTAACAATACCAAACCAACAGTTGTCAAACTTAGCCCCACACTTGTGGAGTAAAATGTCGGCAAATAAACATAAAGTGGCAGGCTTATCCCAGCCAGTGGCAAACCCATTTGACCATAAGCCATTAGTTTTGCGTTATGCATGTGAATGCTTCCACGATTCGTCGGATTTCTCATAAATTAGTCTCGACTCAAAATTGCATGGACGACATCGATGCGGCCTATGTTAAAACCCGCCTCGCAATAACAAAAATAGTATCGCCACATGCGACGAAAGTGCTCATCGAACCCCAAACTTTTTATATGAGCCCACTTCATGTCGAAGGTCTCGCACCAAATCCGGAGAGTTTTGGCGTAATCTGCCCCAAATTTACTGCAATTTTCCCAATTAAGCTGTGCGGCTTGAACTTCTTTTTGTAATCTTTCAATTGTCGGTAGCATGCCGCCTGGAAAGATATATTGCTGAATAAAATCGGGATTCCGGCGGTAACTCTGCCAGTATGCTTGATCTATAGTAATGGCTTGAATAGCTGCTCGACCACCACTACGCAAAAGAGAGTAAAATTTCTGGAAGTAGCTGGCCCAATAAGCTTCTCCAACGGCTTCTAGCATTTCTATAGAAACTATTCGGTCGAATTTTTCATTTATATCACGATAGTCGCACAGCTTGATGCTAATTTGTCCCTCAAGTCCTAATTTTGCGACATTCTTTTTGGCGTAGTCATATTGCGCCGGAGAAATTGTTAAAGCGGTTACTTTACAGCCTTTTGTCTTGACCGCATAGATTGCAAACCCCCCCCAACCGCACCCAATCTCTAGGATGTGGTGAGATGCGTCCACATTTAGTTTACTTAACAATAGATGATATTTGTATTCCTGAGCTTTTTCGAGAGAGGCGTTGCATTCGGGAAAAGCTGCAGAGGAGTAAGTCATTGAGGGGTCGAGCCATGAAGCATAGAATTCGTTGCCGAGGTCATAATGGCTTTTTATGTTACGCTTAGCCCCACTACGGCTGTTCGCACGTAACGCGTGCCCAAAACGAGCGAACCATCGAAAAAAAGGTATACCTTTCAGAAAATTAGCCCACGCAACATCTTCGTTTAGAGCCCCTAGTTGAATTAGCGCAGTCAGATCAGGTGTGTCACAGATGCCCTCCATATATGCTTCTGCAAAACCAACATCACCGCCAGTAAAAAGTTTGCGCGCAAATCCAGGTTTTTTAAGTATAAGTTCCGCGTCGGGGCCATCTTCCTCACCAACAAAATGGAAAGTGCCGCCTTTACGCGTTTTTATGGTGAGACGCCCAAATGTGATGGCGTTACCTAGTCGTTCAACGAATTTTTTTCCACTTTGTTTGTTTTTCATAGTAGTGCTCTCGAATTTTGTGCCTGCCATTTCGAACTCCGGTCACGCAGAAATTGTTTGTTTGTCTGAGCCAGTTTGCCCAACTGTGACAGTATTTGTTGGAGGAAATGGTTTTGGGACTCGTGGTACCTTTTTTGTCCAGAGCTTAAGCGCTTCCCAATGAATGGCGGCGACCACTTTAATAGTCATAAGTGGGAATACAACGATAGACAACGCTAAGGTTTTGGCATCAAGTCTTTTTTGTTTGCCCATCATTGTAGCAAGGAGGACTGTTTCTTCCTCATCCGATTGACGGATATGCACGGTAACTGCTTTCTTGGGTTCCGTTAACCGGAATTTGTAGGTACAGGCCATTTTAAGGAATGGCGATACATAAAAACGTTTTCGCACGGCATGAGGGGGGATAGACAAATGTGCCGGGCAGTTGATTTTTATGAGATAGCTATGACTCTCATTGAATGTGTTCCGCACCTCGTATAACAGTGCACGCAATAAACCATCATTGTCATAGCAATACCATATCGAGAGGGGGTTAAATACGAAACCAAATATCCGAGGAAAACACAGCAGTTTAATCGATCCACCGCGCAAATTAATTCCAGCCGTTTCTAAATGTTGATCAATCCAACTCCTTAGGTGAGTGCCATCGCGTGGGCCATGATCGCTATCGTAAAAAGATAAAATATCCCAGCGATTATGTGCAAAAAACGTTAGATTGTGGTCAAGCGTTTGCAATTCATCCAAATCGAATAAAAACCAAAACACTCGATATGTAAAACGATGTCGGGAGGGACGTAATCTGCAGTGCATGACCCTGCCCCAATACAAACACGAACTTAGATTTTTAAGTGCTTGTATTTTCATTGGTCTGCTTTGACGAATGGCCCAGAACTACTCGCAGTAGTTGCCAGTCCGGGGATTGCATTTGTACACCAGGGTGCTGGTGAACCTAAAGCTTCGGCTACTTCGAGGCCAGCTCTCAAGCCGTCTTCATGAAATCCGTTGCCACAATAACTACCGCAGAACCAGAGCCCTCCTTGCCCCTGTATTCTTGGGAGATCACGTTGGCCAGCTAGGGCTTTGCGGTCAAACTGAGGATGCGCATATTTAAACTTGTCTATAATTTTGTTTTTTTCGATTAGTTGGGTTGGGTTCAGGGTCACGAAGAGATTTTCGGGGCTCTTTATGTTTTGAAGCTTATTCATCCAATAAGTCACACACACAGACTTCGTTTGTTCAATATTCTCATCGGAAACACCGCTGTCTGATATAAAGTTCCAACTCGCCCAAGCGCGGCGTCGGTCGGGCATTAAAGCTGGGTCTCTGTGCAAAACTCCAAGGTTTTCTGCATAACGAAATGATGATAAAATTTTTCGTTGTGCGTTCGTTGCCTGTTCTCCCAGTATTTCCAAAGCTTGATCAGCATGACAAGCGAAAACGACCGTATCGAAACGAGTTCGTTTATTATTAGCTTCCACTATAAGGCCATCACAATCTCGCTCAATCGAGTCGACCCTGCAATTTAATTTAGGTATGCCGGCGAAGGTTGAGAGGAGATTATTGACGTAGTTTACACTACCCCCAGACACCGTCATCCATTTAGGCCGCGCCCCTAGCTCAAGTAACGCATGATTTTTAAAAAAATTAATGAAAGTTTCGGCCGGAAATGACAGCATATCAGAGCATTTTGCCGACCATATCGATGCGCCCATCGGTAACAAATGATCATAAATGAAGCCATCGGAATATTTTTCAATCTCTAAATAATCTTTAAGACTAAGGCTGGTAGCCCCTTTGTTGTCTAAAAACTCCTCTGCTTTTCTAAAAAACCTGAAAATGTCAAAAAGCATTTTCCTGTAACGCTTTTTCAAAAGGTTTTGTGGCTGGGTTAAAAAGCCACGAAGACTGCCTTCATATTCTAAATCTTGTTCACGATTGGAAAAGCTAAAAGACATGTTACTTTGTTCCGATCGAACGCCTAGATGATTGAAGAGCGCAACAAGATTAGGATAGTTGCGTTGGTTATACACTATAAATCCAACATCTATTGGGATGTAGTCATCCTCGTTTTTTAAAAAAACTGTTTTAGCGTGGCCGCCAAATTGTGAATCGCGTTCAAAAAGTGTTACCGAATGTTGAGCAGACAGGCACCAAGCGCAGCTGAGACCACTAATCCCGCCGCCTATAACAGCTATTTTCATCTTTTTTGGATTTACTTTTGACATTTAATATTTGTTTCTTATGTATTCATGATTAACGTCTGATCAGTCTGGTTGGATCAACAAAAAAATGAAAGTGATCCAAACAAAAATGTTTTACGTTTTACCTGTATGTCACTTGATAATACACAACAAATTGCTTCTTCATGCTTGGATTTATCCGAGTTAGGCGGGTATGTGGAAAGCATGAATTCTAGTCAGCCCCCGGCCGCAGTGAGGGAAAACCATGATGATTGCCTTGCACAATGGTTGTCATCGGTGGCCGTATGCAGGGATAAAAAAGCGTTTGGATATCTGTTTGATCATCTGGCACCCAAAGTTAAGGGGTTTTTGCGTAAAAACGGTACCCCAGAAGATTCGTTGGATGACCTAACACAGGAAGTTATGTTCAAGCTTTGGAGATATGCGGGACACTTTGATCAAAGAAAAGGTAAAGTTACCACTTGGGTGTTTACTATAGCACGTAACGCTCGCATTGACCTGATAAGAAAGGAAAAAAGGCCAGAACCTGACATAAACGATCCGGCCTTGGTTAAGGAATACCCTCGTGGATCCGATGATATACTACTTTCAAAACAAAACTCTACTCGAATTTCTGAGGCGATTGACGAGTTGCCTGACGAGCAGCAGGAAATTTTAAAATATGCTTTTTATGAAGAAAAGTCTCATGCGGAAATCGCGATGCAGACCGGCCTGCCTCTTGGTACCGTAAAATCTCGGATTAGATTGGCATTTCAACGTTTAAAAAAGACGTTAACGGAGTTGGACATATGATAACTCATCATCCAAACGACGCATTGCTGTTAGATTATGCTAGTGGCGCGGCATCGGAGCCCATAAGCCTTTTAGTCGCAACGCACCTCGCGTTATGCCCGGTTTGTAGGCGTAAAGTTGAAGATTACGAGGCTATCGGTGGTGCCTTTGTTGACAACTGTGTTTCAGAGAAAATTAGTGATGAACTTAAGTCAGATACACTCGCGTCCCTCGATAATCTTGCAGAAGTGGAAATTTGTCACAATACACCAGTTGGTTCAAACTCAGCTGAATTAAAGTCTTGTATACCACGACCGTTGAGCGGATACTGCGGAGATATAGATGATGCGGACATGTGGCAGTGGGCTGGCTTTGGGATCAAAAAAATACCTTTGCTGGAAAGGCACGATAAATTTGAGTGTTATATGTTGGCCATACGCGGAGGTAAAAAAGTACCCTCTCACGATCACGGCGGTAGTGAGTGGACTTTAGTATTGGACGGGGCCTTCACTGATGAATCTGGCCACTTTAGTCGTGGTGATATAGTTGAAATGAGAGAAGGTGAAGAGCACCAACCCATTGCAGATGCTGGGAAAGATTGTATTTGCCTTGTTGTTGCAGAAGCACCTGTGTCATTAACCGGTTCTATGGGGCGTTTTCTTAATCCTTTCATAGGTAGTTAGGCAGCCGAGTATTACAGCTCCGGGCGTCATGGTGCGCCACTGGTAAATTCTTATTTTTGTTGCTTGGCTATCTGAGGCAACAGGTAAAGAGATGAGAAAAACTATTCTCTAAAAGGTCCAGAAGTGTTTTTACTCAGAGCACGCCTTCGGTATTGAGGATATCGTGCGACAAATTTCGTCTCGAGTGTTTTTAACGCATCTGCTTTTTGTGGTTGGCCCATTGTCTTTAATTGTCCGTAACGTAGCACAAGTCTTGAATGCATTCCCGGTAGCCATCTATCAGTTTTTGCACTATCTCCGACCCAACCGTATATAGTGGCGAAACCAATCAAAAAGGATGTAACTCCATACAACCAGCTCTCAGACCCCACGCTTTGGGCCTCTGCGTAAGTAATCCAAAAAGCCAAAAGAATACAGAAAAATTTCAATGGGCCGTTCCATGGTGGCGTCAAAAAAGGCACGCAATCTCTCGCGCCATCTTGCCACAGATCAAGTGCAATTTCTGTGACACGTATGTTATTTGCGATTACGTACCCAAATGCACAGCCCGCGGAAAAAACAAATAGGAAAGCCCAATAAAACTCAAGGTATTTTTCTATTTCTTCCATTTTGCCTCGCATGCCCAGAGCTATGTACGCATCCAAGCGAATAATTGTATGAATAAAACCGGCAATCTTTAGCTCGCGTACTCACTTAAGTTTGGAGTTGAAAAAGGCTAGTGCCTTGCCCCAAGCATCCTCACTTGCTTCTTTATTATAACGATCTTTAGCATACTCATCCTGAAAACCATGCCCTGCGCCATCGTATCTGTGAAATTGATGTTCAATACCCGCCGCACTCAGAGCAGCTGCATAATCGTCAACATCTTTTGGCGAGGGCCCTTCATCTTCGTTACCAAACAACCCCAAAACGGGGCAAGGCATCTGATTTGCAAGCTCAATTGGTCGATGGGCATTTTCTCCCATCGGCAATTTAATGCGTCCGCCATAGAAGATTGCGCAGGCTCTATATTTCGGATTATTTACCGCACTCACCCATGCAACTCTGCCACCCCAACAATGGCCGACTATTCCTATACGCTGTGCATCCACACTTTCATCCTCGGTAAGCCAATCAAATGCTGCTTGACAGTCATCTATGACACGATCATCCCGAAACTCATCTCTTTTTATCTGCATTTCAGCTTCTTTTGGCCAATAATGAAAAATAAACGGGCACGCAATTGCATAACCTGCGTCACAATAACGTTTGCACGCGTCCAGTGTGAATTTGTCATTTTCTATACCAGTATGACCGACCGGCAGGTGCATCGCGACAACAAGGCCAGGATGCGGGCCCTCACCCTCGGGCAAAAATGTAAACAACTCCATTTGGCTGTTGTTAACAGTCAAAATTTCTATTTTATGTTGCATTTCTAGCCTCCTTGATAAGTAATTACATATGTATTTGAAACATACGACAGGCCAAGTAGTGTATAATTGAATTACGCAACCTACAGTTTAAAGATTATTCGAAAAGGTAAGAAGCGCTTTGTCTCCGTGTCACAGAACGGGTTCAGTTTAAGGATTTGTATTATGTGATGTATCTGACATGTAAACCTCGATTTGGTGTGTAATACATTTTTTACCAAGCTATGATTTTCTGGAGCTAAAATTGGCTTTTGCCCTGATTGAAGCAAAATTACTTTTCAACTGTCTGGTTCACGGTTAAACTCCAACCGAGCCTATCATAATCACAGAGGAACATTTTTTATGGTATTATTAGATATGGGATCTATGGCGCCTCAATTTGTTTTACCCAATCAAGATGGGCATAGTATAAGATTAGCAGATTATGAGGGGAAAAATATTTTACTGTGGTGGTATCCGAAAGCTGATACTCCGGGCTGAACGATTGAAGGTAAAGGGTTCCGTGATCGAATCCAACTTTTCAAAGCAAAGGACTGTGAGATTTTTGGCATTAGTCTCGATAGCACTGACGATAACAAGGCGTTTAGGGATAAATTCAGTTTTCCCTTTGACCTCTTAAGTGATGAAGGTGGTGCGGTCTCCAGTCGTTACGGAGCAGCTGAAGCGGGGGCAGACAAGGCGGGACGTATATCCGTATTAATCGGATCCGATGGTCGTGTGGTAAAAGTCTATTCACCTGTGAAGCCTGCGGAACACCCGGATGAAGTATTACAGGATTTAACCTAGCTGCAGTTCTATAATTGAAGATGAGAAGTGTGATCAATCATAATGGCTTAATGTAGTTAGTATATCTTGTAACGAAGTTTATCCATCTCATATTTGTTAGACAGTAGAAAGAGAAAGATATGCCACTATTAGAAGTAGGAACCCCAGCACCGCCATTCTCATTGCCCAACCAAAACGGTGAGCAAGTTTGCCTCTCAGATTATGCGGGAAAAAAAGTATTGATATGGTTTTTTCCACGGGCTTTTGGCGGCGGATGAACCAAGCAAATTCAGGGGTTCCGTGATCGAATCCAAGAATATGCACTCAAAAATACTGAGTTGTTAGGGGTAACCTTTAGTACGCCGGAAGATTTAAAAAAGTGGAGTGCCGAAACCGGGTACTCGGGAGTGCTTCTTTCGGATGCTGATAGATCGGTAGCAATCACATACGGTGCCGCATCCAGTCCGGATCAGGAGAAGGCTACCCGAATATCTATTCTAGTAGACACTGACGGGGTTGTAAGCAAAATCTTTGAGGTAGAGGATGCCTCTGGACATCCAGATGCTATCTTGGCTGACATCTAACGTTAGATTTAGGGTCGTTTACGCGACGTGACATCTGTTAAGTAGATTAAACAGTAGGATCTTCAGATACCTCAACTATTGTCTTCCCAAAGTTATTTCCCTCTAGCAATTCTAATAGGCCTTCAGGTGCACTCTCGAGGCCTATGACACGGTGTTCTTTGAAAACAATACGTTTACTTTCGACCCAGTCAGTCATCGTTGAAATGAATTCCTTAAAATCAGTATTGTAATCAGTGACTATGAACCCTTGTACTTTGGTTCGATTTGTTAGTATACAGCGCATTAAAAGTGGTAAATAGTCCTTCCCGTTGGGCGGGTCAGTCATTGAATATTGAGATATGAGGCCACAGACAGGCATACGTGAAAAGAAATTGAGGTGTGGTATTACTGCCTCGAGAACCGGACCGGCTACATTTTCCCAGTAAATATCAATTCCATTTGGACAGGCTGCAGCAAGTTCATCTGTAAAATTATTGGATTTATGGTTGATACAAATATCAAAACCAAATTCACTCTCGGCATAGGCACATTTTTCAGCTCCACCAGCAATGCCGACAGTCCTGCATCCGTTTATTTTTGCGATTTGGCCCACTGTGGCCCCAACCGGCCCCGTTGCTGCGGCCACTACCAATGTTTCACCCTCCACGGGCACCCCAATATGCTTAAGCCCCACATATGAAGTCATTCCCGGCATACCAAGCACTCCAAGTGCTGTTGAAATGGGAGCAGATGATGGATTAAGTTTCCTTACCCCGCGCCCATCGCAAATTGCATAAGATTGCCAGCCTGTATGAGTTACAACGATGTCCCCCTCGTCAAATCTGTCATTTTTTGACTTTTCTACAATACCGACAGCACCACCAATCATAACACTGCCTAGCGGTACTGGCTCAGCATAAGATTTGGCGTCGCTCATCCTTCCTCTCATGTAAGGATCAAGTGAGAGATATATAGTACGCGTTAGTATCTGACCGTTTTGAATATCTGGAATTTTAATTTCTTTTATCTCAAAATTATCTGTTGATGGTTGCCCAGTGGGGCGTGATTTAAGAAGAACTTGAATATTTACAGTCATGAAAAACTTTCTTGGTTTAAATGTCAGTTCGTCGTGTCCTAACTTTTGTTAAGGGACTGCGAAGTAATTTGGATCCATGAATACTGATGCCCTTTTAGCGAACCGTGGTAGTGTGTTATCGAAGCCATCGCGGCGGTGTAGGAGCCGGGCATTATCCCACAAGATAATATCACCATTCCGCCAATCATGAACATAGATGAAGTCATCTCTAATCGTATTTTCAATCAACTCATCTATAAGCTCTTGGCCCTGATCCTTGTCCAGCCCCTCGATTGACTCCGTGTGATTTGGAGAAAAGTATAGAGATTTCTGTCCGGTTATCTTGCTTTCAAGGACCATTTGGTGGCTTACTGGTGGTGTTCGCTTCTCAATGACTTTCAGTTCCTCTTGAGATTTCACACTACGCCGCCAGGTTTTATCAATCTGGCCTCTCATTAAAGTTGAGAGCGGTTTTTTAGTGCCATACCTGCAGATTGATTTTAAATGATCGACGCGATTCTTTAGTCGATGTGGGAGCGCATCATAAGCTGCGGCAGTATTGCAAAAAGACGTTTTCCCTGTTCCGGGCGGCATTTCAACGCCATAAAATATCGATCCACTGGCTGGTTTTTCTCTGTAAATCTGATCGGTATGCCAGACCAGTTCGTTATTGCCAAGGCCTCCAAGTGGTCTGCCATCGCTTGACAAGAGATTAGAAATATAAAGAAGCTCAGGATTTCGGGTGCTTGGCCGGCTTCCACCTATCACTACGTCAATTTCACCGAATCGTCGACAAAATCCAAGAAATTCCTCATCTGTAGGAGTTTGGCGTCGAAGTAATAGGAGTGGATGCCGTTGCCACAACGCTCTAATCGATTCAAAACTTGGTTCGTCAATATTTGAGAGATCGGCTTCAAGTATTTCAAGCCCAAGATAATCAGAAAGAGTACGAGTATGAAAGACCATTCAGTAGTCCCTGCTTCAAAGGTAAAAGGTACAGATACTGAGATCCATAACAAGGTGTCAATTAGGACAAAAACCTACCGCGTTATTATTACGAGATTCTTATGTTATCGCCAGAAAAATGCCCACCTACTTTATATCCTAATATACTTGTCTTCCTCATAAAAAAATGGCGGCGGTGTGAGTTCATGAGATTCACAGTCATCTAATTTGTTAGAAAAGTGGGGCTTTTTGAGAGGATTCACTAAAACGAACGCCGTAAAGTCATTCTTATAGCTTATCAAAGACGGGCGAATATATTTACCCTTTAAAATACTGAGGGATATTTATCCAAAGCGCAGTTGAAACAAGAATGTGCTTTGTTTAAGACACCATAACCGCAGACCATTGAGGTGCTTAACGAATATGAATTCTTATCAATACGTCTATGTGATGAAACAAATGAGCAAGACCTTTCCTGGTAACAGGGAAGTCTTAAAGGATATTACGCTTTCATTCATTCCGGGGGCAAAAATAGGGGTTCTAGGTTATAACGGGGCCGGGAAGTCAACCCTTCTGAGAATAATGGCGGGTACCGACACAGAATTTGTCGGGGAGGCTTGGGCGGCAGAGGGTATAACCAGGGGACTTTTGGCCCAAGAACCTGAACTCGATCCTTCGAAGACGGTAGAGGAAAATATTTTAGAGGGACTTGGAGAACAGAAAGCGCTTATTGATCGGTTTGAGGCTGTTAATAAGAGGCTTGGTGAGGTCACCGATGATTCTGAAATGAACACGCTCATTGAAGAACAGGCTGAATTACAGGAAAAAATAGATGTGGCAGATGCGTGGGATCTTGACCGTAAAATAGAAATTGCAATGGATGCGCTTCGCTGTCCTACAGGTGGTATTGATGTGACCACCCTTTCAGGCGGTGAGCGCCGTCGAGTTGCTCTTTGCAGATTACTGCTACAAAAGCCAGATCTCCTGTTGTTAGATGAGCCAACAAATCATCTTGATGCAGAATCGGTAGCGTGGCTGGAACGGCACCTTCGTGAATATGAGGGCACGGTGATTATGGTTACCCACGACCGCTATTTTTTGGATAATGTCACTGGTTGGATCCTTGAAATTGATCGCGGTCGTGGATTCCCCTATGAAGGAAATTACTCCGCTTGGATAGAACAGAAACAAAAACGCCTTGAACAAGAGGAGCGGTCTGAGGCTTCAAGGGCACGCACAATTTCTCGTGAACGGGAGTGGATCAATGCTAGCCCGCGGGCGCGTCAGGCGAAATCACAGGCCCGCATAACGGCTTATGAAAAGCTACTGGCTGAGAGTGAGGAACGTGAAGTAGGCTCAGCACAAATAATAATTCCATCCGGCCCTCGGCTTGGTGACTTTGTTATAGAGGCTAATGACCTTTGCAAAGGATTCGGTGAGCACTTGTTGATGGAGAAGCTTCACTTTAGGTTGCCGGCAGGAGGAGTAATGGGTGTAATAGGTTCAAATGGTGCTGGTAAATCAACTCTAGTGCGCATGATTACCGGGGAGGAGAAGCCTGATTCCGGTGATATCCGATTGGGTGAGACGGTAGAGCTAGGTTACGTTGATCAAAGCCGCGATTCTCTCGACAACGATAAAAACGTGTGGGAAGAAATAGCGCAAGGAGAAGCTGAGATTGACTTAGGCAAAAAGAAAATGCAAAGCCGAGCCTATGTCGGGGCTTTTAATTTCAAGGGACAAGATCAGCAGAAAAAGGTGGGGCAACTCTCCGGGGGTGAACGCAATCGGGTCCACCTTGCAAAGATGCTAAGATCGGGCGCTAATTTTTTGTTACTTGATGAGCCGACTAATGATTTAGACGTCGATACTTTGCGTGCACTCGAGGAAGCCATCCAAAATTATGCTGGTTCTGCGCTTGTCATCAGTCACGACCGTTGGTTCCTCGACCGAATTTCCACTCATATACTCGCTTTCGAAGGAAATAGTCAGGTGACGTGGTTTGAGGGTAATTATCAGGACTATGAGGCCGACCGACGCAAAAGATTAGGAGCTGACGCCGATCAGCCACACAGAATTAAGTATAGGCCGCTGACCCGCTAAACTAAAAAGAGCACTAAGGGCAAAGGTTGTTGTATTTTCAGGGTTTAAAAATCTCCATCACCCTCCGGTGGTGGGCGACCATTCGTTGGTTCAGCAGAAGATTTATCAGTTTTCTGTCTTTTTATTTTAAGGCTTCCGATGCGTTCTTTGAGCACCTCTACAAGCGCTCTCAATTTGCCATCATTACGTGAGATAAACGCCGTAAACTCATCGCGTTGGGCTAAAATCATGCTTACGCCCTTGATTTTGACGTCAACTATCTTATTTGGCTTCCCTCTGCGCTGGCGGACTTGAAAAGCTACTTTGAAGATTAAATCACCGTTGGCCCGAAGGATATTTGTTGTAACGATAAAGTCTGAAGGCCGACTGGTTGCTTGTACTCTGGCCACTCGAAAGGTTTGCCCAGAATAATTACGAAACTGAGATGAATACAATTCGACAATATAATTTTCGAACGTAGCGACGAATTCGTCGATGTCGGACTGGTTGCTTGAGCGTCTATACTTCCCAATCACAAAAAACCCAATAGCTCTCGTTGCAAACCCTTCCCGAAGTAATGCTCTGAAACCACTTTTTTGCTGTTGCTCTGTAGCGGTTTTGTCTCCTAGTAGTTTAATTGCTCTTTGTCCGAGATGTTCAATAAAAGCACCTGGCTCAGAGGGGGTCGGCAAAAGTTTAGGGGACGCAGCAAAACAATTTGCACTGATCGCCTGCGCCAAAAACAGAGTGACGCTGAGATAGATTATCCGTTTCATACGGTGGTATAGAAACTAACGGGCCTATTTTTTGCTGGTTTGTGCAATCGGCTCGTTAGGCATGGGCTCATCCAACTCCAGTGTGATCTCTGGTATTGGAACAGCATCCCCCGATTCTCCATTACGTATTTCGTCCGCCCGTTTTTGCCTGTATAAGCTGCGTATTGTGGCATAAAAATCTAAAGAAGTCTTCTCAAGCTCTGCAAGTTTACCCAGAACTTGTGCACGCTTATCTATCGCTGTAAACGTTGTTCGTGAGCCAGACACATAAAAATTGGTATTGTAATCGAGGTAAGTGTCTGTAACGAAATCGACTGGATCGTATAACGATTGTGCTAGCTCGGCCACGCCATCACGAATATTTGAAGGTCCCAGAATTGGCAGTACCAAATAAGGACCCTCAGGCACGCCCCAAACAGCCAGCGTTTGTCCTAAGTCTTCTTTATGACCTTTAGCATCGGAGGATCCCATTACATCCCACATGCCAAACCCTATGGCAGTATTTCCAACTATCCGCGCGGTCGTTTGGCCGGCTCTATCCCACTCTCCTTGCAAAATGTCACTGGCAAGGGTCACAGGTTCTTTCAGGTGGAACAACAAGTTATTAACCATATCACGGATCGGATCTGGTACAACATCTACGTACGCCTGAGTTACTGGTCTGAGAATTGCCTTGTCTAGTGACATATTAATGTCAAAAATCTCACGGTTGACCGTTTCGAAGGGATCATTCGTTCCATCACCCGGCTTACCGGCACAACTAGACAGTGTTAGTGCTGCCACTAAAACAACTGTAAGGCGAACAATACCCAACCTTATTGATTTTTTGTTTTTTGCCACTTCAAAACCCCTCAGTCGCAGGCTTAAACCAAATTGACTAGGTCAAACACCCTAGAGCCAGAAATCTTTTTACCCCAACTCTCCAGCGTTTTGCAAAATGCACCACCCAGTCATCGTAGTCTGCAATTTGTTCAACCAACGTTAATAATTAGTATAGCAAGTGGGTTTAAAATTGAAAGCGGCCGGGCAGTGAATACTTTATCTTTATGCGTTGTGTTGCAAAAATATCATGCCACATGAATGATCCAGTTTATCCGATTATTTCATTTTTTCTTTACTACATAACGATATGTTTATATATTGATGTAAGAAAGCTGGAAAATTGTCATGAATCAAATAGATAACTTATTACAAATTTTGAGAGCGGTGGCCGAAAAAACGCGCCTTCGGCTTTTACTGCTCTGTCGCGAGGGCGAATTGTCGGTAAGTGAACTAATGCAAATTACGGGGCAAAGCCAGCCTAGAATATCTAGGCACCTCAGGGTGCTAGTCGACGCGGGCCTTCTGACTCGGTTTCGGGAGGGCACCCACGCCTATTACCGGCTTTCGGAATCTGGCAAATGGCCCGAGTTACTGCAAACTTTGGTGACCTCAGTGCCTTTTGATGACCATCTTATTTCTAAGGATGTTACGCGTCTTAATGACGTGAAAAGGGACCGAGCTTCAAAAGCTATAGAATTTTTTAATCGTAATGCCGGTCAATGGGATGCAATACGTGCATTACACATAGACGACAGTCAGGTTGAGTACGCGTTTGAGGCCTTGTGGCCCCAAAAATCAGTCCACCGGTTTCTAGACATTGGAACGGGCACTGGTAGAATCCTTGAAATGGTCGCCCACAAAGTGGAGGCAGGTATTGGCATCGACATGTCGCGAGACATGTTGGCCGTTGCGAGAGTGAATTTGGAGCGCGCGGGAATTAAAAACTGCCACGTCCGTCATGGAAATATGAATGGCCTTGCATTCAGAGATGAAAGTTTTGATCTTATAACGTTTCACCTAGTGCTTCATTATGCAGAAAGTCCGGGTCACGCATTGCGTGAGGCTGCGAGAGTACTGCGGGCAGGTGGCAGCATAGTTGTAATTGATTTTACAACACACCAACAGGCCGATTTGGCTGAGGAGCGGGGGCACAAATGGCTAGGCTTTGCAGATGAGGAAATGCTCACTTGGCAAGAAGAGGCCGGACTTGAGCGTCGGTCTGCGGTTACGCTTTCCGGGAGCTCATTGAAAATTAAGTTGTGGCCAGCAGTGAAAAGTGTTGCCAAGCAGGAAAGGATTTATTCATGAGCAAAACCACTGTGAGTTTCGAATTTTTCCCGCCGGCATCAGAAAAAATGGAGAAAAGTCTTTGGAAAGCGGTTGATCTGTTAGCTCCTCTAAAACCAAAATTTGTCTCAATAACGTACGGTGCGGGAGGAAGTACACGGGATAGAACACATGCAACGGTTAAGCAGATGCAAGAAATGACCGGGCTTGAACCTGCGGCGCACTTAACTTGCGTGGGGGCAACGGTTGAAGAGGTGAATACGATAATACGGGGATACTGGGAGGTTGGTGTTCGACATATTGTAGCGTTGAGGGGCGATCCACCTGATCGGTCAACGGGATGCTATAAACCACACCCGAGGGGATACGAAAACGCTGCCGCATTGACAGCAGGGATAAGAGCTATCGGTGATTTCTTTATAAGTGTCGCAGCGTATCCCGAAACGCACCCAGAGTCTCCTTCACCCACTGCAGATATCGAAATGCTTAAAAAGAAAACAGATGCTGGAGCAAAACAGGCAATAACCCAATTTTTCTTTAACCCCGAACAATACTTTCGTTATCGAGACAAAGTTGCCGCTGCAGGTATTTCAATTCCTATAATCCCAGGTATTATTCCAGTGTTCAATTTGGCCCGTATAAAATCGTTTGCCGCAAAATGCGGAACAGAAGTTCCGCCATGGTTGGAGGAACGGTTTATTGGGCTGGATGATGATGTGGCAGCTAGGAAAACGATCGCCGCTGATATAGCCACGAAACTTTGTCAAGATCTTAGTTCTGGCGGTGTTAAGCAATTTCACTTTTACACCCTAAACCAAGCGGACCTTGCACTCGAGATTTGTCGGAACCTCGGAGTTAATGGTGAGGTAGGGGTTTGAAAAGAAAAATGAATAAGGGAACCTTTAAGCCACAAAAAATCGTGACTCCGATCGATCGTAGTCGCGAACTAACTCAATTGCTGCGAGAACGTATCCTCGTGCTCGATGGCGCCATGGGCACCATGATACAGCAGGAACAATTAGAGGAGGACGATTTTCGGGGCAAGCGTTTTGCCGACTGGCCCGAAGATTTAAAGGGAAACAATGATCTTTTAACTTTGACTCAGCCCGATCTAATTTCGGACATTCATCGAGCTTTTGTGGCTGCTGGAACGGATATCATTGAGACAAACACATTCAACTCCACGGAGACCTCTCAGGCTGATTACGGTATGCAAGACTTGGTCTACGAACTTAATTATGAGGGTGCGCGTTTGGCGCGTCAAATCACTGACGACGCAGTAAAGCAGAATCCGTCACGGCCTCGGTTCGTTGCTGGGGTTCTCGGCCCAACAAGTCGGACTGCGTCCATATCGCCCGACGTAAATGATCCCGGCTTCCGGAATGTTAATTTTGATGAGCTGGTGAGTGCTTATTCCCTAGCTACTCGCGCATTAGTTGATGGCGGGGCTGACACCATCTTCGTTGAAACCGTTTTCGATACACTGAATTGCAAGGCTGCAATTTACGCTATTTTAGAAGTTTTTGCGCAGCTTGGGATACGGTTGCCAATCATGATTTCTGGTACGATTACAGACGCATCTGGTAGAACTCTGTCAGGGCAAACAGCAGGGGCATTCTGGCACTCAGTTGCGCATGCAGAACCTATGAGTATAGGCTTTAATTGTGCTCTTGGAGTTGGAGATCTTCGACCACACGTACAAGAAGTGAGCAACCTAGCTAATACCTTTGTCAGTGTTCACCCGAATGCTGGCCTGCCGAATGAATTTGGTGGCTACGATGACACACCTGAATATATGGCGAGCGCTTTAACCGAGTTTGCCGAGAGTGGATTAGTAAACATTGTTGGTGGATGTTGTGGCACTACACCTGAACATCTTTCAGCAATCGTTGATTCGATGAATGGGCTAGCTCCTAGAGAAATAACAAAAGATAGACACGTTTGTACTTTGGCGGGACTTGAGCCAATGCCACTCAATGAGGTAACTGGGTTTGTGAATGTTGGTGAACGTACCAATGTTGCAGGTTCAGCGCGTTTTAAGAAATTAATTATGGATGGTGATTTCAGCGCTGCTTTGGATGTGGCTCGCGACCAAGTTGAAAACGGCGCACAAATCATTGATGTGAATATGGATGAGGCCATGCTCGACGCCGAGCAGGCTATGGGAACATTTTTGAATCTCGTTGCTTCGGAGCCAGATATATCCCGGGTTCCTATAATGGTCGACTCATCCAAATGGGACGTAATTGAAACCGGGTTGAAATGTATTCAAGGCAAAGGGGTGGTTAATTCAATAAGCCTTAAAGAGGGTGAGGAACCATTCATAGAGCAGGCTAGGAAAATTCGAAGGTTTGGGGCTGCTGTCATCGTCATGGCCTTCGATGAAGCTGGGCAAGCCGACAATCGCGAGCGCAAATTCGAAATCTGTGAACGATCGTACCGTATCTTAACCGAAATAGTTGGGTTTCCACCCGAAGACATAATTTTCGACCCGAATATTTTCGCAGTCGCTACAGGCATTGAGGAACATTCACGGTACGCTTTAGATTTTATTGAGGCAACTCGTGACATAAAAAAACAATTGCCATTCGCAAAAGTGAGCGGGGGAGTCAGTAATCTATCCTTTTCTTTCCGAGGTAATGAACCGCTGCGGCAAGCTATGCATGCAGCATTCCTGTTTCATGCAGTCGAAGCAGGTATGGACATGGGAATTGTCAATGCGGGGCAACTCGGTGTCTATGCGGATCTACCAGATGATCTGAAAGAGCGTATTGAAGACGTTATATTCGCCCGTCGTAGCGATGCGACTGAACGCATACTTCAAATTGCTGATGATGTTGAGGGCGGTAAAAAGGAAAAAAAAGAGGACTTGTCGTGGCGTGAAGGTACTGTTGGTGAGCGTTTGACCTATGCCTTGGTCAAAGGCATGAATGAGTACATCGAAGAGGATACTGAAGAGGCACGCCTCAAGCATGATCGCCCGATTGAGGTAATTGAAGGGCCGTTGATGGAGGGCATGAATGTTGTGGGGGACTTGTTTGGTTCCGGCCAGATGTTTTTGCCCCAAGTAGTGAAGAGTGCGCGGGTAATGAAGCAGTCGGTGGCTCACTTGTTGCCTTTCATTGAGGCGGAAAAATGTGAGGGTTCCAACACACACTCTAAAGGCAAAATTCTTCTGGCGACAGTGAAAGGCGATGTACACGATATTGGTAAAAATATTGTAGGGGTTGTTTTACAGTGTAATAACTTTGAGGTCGTAGATCTCGGCGTCATGGTGCCATATCAGAAAATATTAGAGGTCGCTCGCGACGAAGAAGTGGATATGATTGGCTTGAGTGGTTTGATAACACCCTCCCTTGAAGAAATGGCCGGAGTTGCACTCGAAATGGAGCGGATTGGCATGGATCTCCCGTTACTGATCGGCGGTGCTACCACATCAAAAGTTCACACAGCCGTCAAAATTGCACCAAAATACAGCGGCCCTGTACTGCATGTTTTGGATGCATCTCGTTCAGTGGCAGTCGCAACAAACCTTACGAGTGAGACACGGCGTCAGTCTTACCTTGCAGAAATTGCAGCGGATAATAAAGCGACGTTAAATGACTATAACGGTCACGATCGAGCAAGCAAACGCTTCGGGTTGGAGGAAGCAAGAGCTAATCGTCCCGGGGTAGGGTACGACCAGGTCGTTCCGCCAAGCTTCTTAGGGCTGAGATCTTTTGAAAATTATGATCTCAGTGACTTGGTTCCCAGAATAGATTGGACCCCATTTTTTCGGACATGGGAGTTGGCGGGCAATTTTCCAGCTATACTGGATGACAAGATCGTCGGAGATGCGGCTCGCGGTTTATATAGCGACGCACAGGAAATGCTGGAAAAGATTGTTGAGGACAGCTGGCTTGCCGCAAGAGGCGTCATTGGATTTTTCCCCGCGAATAGTGATGGGGATGATGTAATAGTTTATGACGATGATACACGAATGACGGAGCGCACACGTATTTTTTTCTTACGTCAACAGATGAAAAAAAGAGCGGGACGTCCTAATTACTCACTCGCGGATTTTATTGCGCCCCGGAAGACGGATGTGAATGATTATATAGGAGCTTTTGCTGTAACCGCAGGTATAGGCATAGAAGAAAAAATCGCTCAATTTACTGCCGATAACGACGATTACAATAATATCTTGTTGAAGGCGTTGGCTGATCGGTTGGCCGAGGCTTTTGCTGAACTAATGCACGAACGAGTGAGAACCGAATTTTGGGGCTACTCGCCTGATGAGACTTTTGATAATGAAGATCTGATTCGCGAGAAGTATCGGGGTATTCGACCCGCGCCGGGTTATCCAGCTTGTCCCGACCATAGTGACAAGCCTGGCCTCTTCCAACTCTTAGACGCAGAAAAAAATGCAGGAGTAAGTCTTACAGAGAGCTTTGCAATGATGCCCGCAGCATCCGTCTCTGGTTATTACCTGGCTCATCCTGAAGCGCGATATTTTGGTATTGGTAAGATAGGAGAAGATCAGGTGCTAGATTATGCGAAACGGAGGGGATTATCTCGTGTTGATGCAGAACGTTTACTCGCACCCAATCTCGGTTATGCTATTTAAGGATAACACCGCGGTATTCCTATCACATTATTAAGGGCAATATCAGATGGCAATCAAGGATTTAAGCACAGTACCTACGCCTCTCAACTCATATAGTGGCACCGTCCAAAAAGAATGGATTGATGATAATAATCACATGAATGTTGCATATTACGTTCTGGCATTCGATTTTGCTACCGACGCATTATTTAACTTTGTAGGTCTTTCTAGTGACTACAAACTTAAGAATAAGGTCTCCACATTTGCGGTTGATATGAATGTATCGTACAAACGCGAATTGAGACTAGGGGAAGCATTTCGTATTGAAACAAGGTTAATTGACTGCAGCAAAAAAGCGCTGCATTATTTTCATGAGATGTATCATGCGGAGGAATCATTTTTAGCCGCCACCAACGAGGTTCTTTCTATGCATATGGATATGGAAACGCGCAGAGTAGCTCCAATGGCGCCCGATGTTCAGGTAAGAGTTAGCAACACATGCAAAATCCACAAGGCTTTAGATTGTCCGCAACTGGTAGGCCGAACTATTGGTATTAGGCAGAAATAAGTTGGCATTGACCGGTGAGTAATTGATAAATGACAGGGCATAATAAATTCATTTCGCCGAACTACCGCATTCGCCGATGACTGAACCATTAGACTGCGATCCCTTAGATAATCTGCATTCGGGTGGGACCCAGAGACAACACCAAATTAGTTATTTGACTGATCTTAATGAGGAGCAGGGGCAGGCTGTTGCTGCGATAGACGGTCCAGTGCTGGTATTGGCTGGCGCTGGCACCGGCAAGACGCGTGTTCTTACAACACGTCTTGCGCATATCCTTCGCGAGGGGCGTGCTAGCCCATATCAGGTGCTTGCTGTGACATTTACTAATAAGGCCGCCCGAGAAATGAAAAAGCGGTTGGCAACACTGATCGGGCGCGCGGTTGATGGGCTTTGGCTTGGTACTTTTCACTCACTTGGAGTGCGAATTCTGCGAAGGCATGCTGAACTTGTGGGGCTCAAGACAAACTTCACAATCTTAGATAGCGATGATCAGATCAGATTACTTAAACAAATCCTCAAGGCTGAAAATATTGATGATAAAAGATGGCCTGCTCGTGTATTGGCGAACGCGATCCAGCGATGGAAGGATAAAGGACTTACCCCTGGAAAAGTCGGCTCAGGCGAAGCAGGTGAGCTGGCTGATGGACGTGCGACAGAGATATACACTCAATATCAGGACCGCTTAAAAACCTTGAATGCAGTGGATTTTGGAGATTTGCTCTTGCATTGTTTGATCATATTCAACCGGTCTCCTGAGGTTTTAACTGAGTATCAAAGTTTATTCCGTTTTATTTTAGTGGATGAATATCAAGATACTAATGTGTCTCAGTATTTATGGTTAAGGCTCTTGGCTCAGAAACATAAGAATATTTGCTGTGTCGGCGACGATGATCAATCGATTTATGGTTGGCGTGGTGCTGAGGTAGAAAACATTTTGAAATTTGAGACTGATTTCTCAGGTGCAAAAGTTGTACGGCTTGAGCAAAACTATCGATCCACATCGCATATCCTTGGGACTGCATCAGGACTTATCGCAAATAACAAAAGCCGACTTGGCAAGACGCTGTGGACAGAAGCAAAACACGGAGAAAGAGTGAAAATACAAGGCCTATGGGATGGGGAGGAGGAGGCGCGCTCGATAGCGGACGAAGTAGAAGGACTTCAACGAAAAAAACATAATCTCAACGAGATAGCAATTTTAGTTCGCGCCGGTTTTCAGACCCGTGAGTTTGAAGAACGTTTTATAACCCTTGGGGTGCCATATCGTGTGATAGGGGGTCCACGCTTTTATGAACGTGAGGAAATAAGAGACTCAATTGCCTATCTTCGCATTATCAACATGCAGGATGATGATCTTGCTTTTGAACGGATTGTGAACAAGCCAGCTCGTGGAATTGGAACTGCAACGGTGCAAGCAGTGCACAGCCTCGCACGCCATCTTAAAGTCTCTCTTTATCTAGCATCAACTAAGCTCATTGAATCTGATGAGCTTAAACCTTCTTCTCGGAACGCTTTGAGACGATTCATCGACAATGTAGACCGATGGCGTGCAATGGCAGAAAATTTGCCTCATATTGAACTAACAGAAATTATCTTGGATGAATCTGGCTATACTGAGTTTTGGAAAAATAGCAAGAAACCGGAAGCTCCGGGAAAATTAGAAAATCTCAAGGAGTTGATCGCGGCATTAGAGGATTATGACTCACTTGCAAATTTTCTGGAACACGTGAGCCTTGTTATGGATAATTCTGATAACTCCGAAGATGACATGGTTAATCTAATGACTCTCCACAGCGCCAAGGGCCTAGAGTTCGAAAGTGTTTTTTTGCCCGGCTGGGAAGAGGGGCTTTTTCCACATCAGCGGTCTTTGGACCAAGATGGATTGGCAGGATTGGAAGAGGAACGCCGTCTTGCTTATGTTGGAATCACCCGCGCAAAGAAGAATCTATGGATAAGTTTTACCGCCAATAGACGCATACACAATCAATGGCATAGCGCAATTCCGTCTCGTTTTATCCAGGAGTTACCGCAAGAACACATTGAGATGGAGTGTGAGAAAGCGCAGTATGGCAATGCGCTTGATGGGATCGGTAATTCAGTGGGATCGGGACCTTCATTCAATGAAACTTCGTCCGGTGGGCCTGGTTGGTTGAGATTTCAGAGACGCGGCCCCGGACTACCGCTTATCGATGTAGATGCAAATAACAATCAGGAAACTAGTGATGATTTTAGTGAGGGAGATCGATGTTTCCATCAGAAATTTGGAATGGGGATCATTTCAGATTTAGAGGGTGACCACTTAACCATCAAATTTGACCGAGCAGGTACAAAAAAAGTCATTGCAGCTTTTGTAAAAAAACACTAGCCGATTTTCATATGGACCGTGGATTAAGAAAGTATCGAGTAAGCCCTAAGGGGGGTCTCCTACGATTTGTTGTAGATTCCCGAGCATGGTAGGGACTTTATATCCGACAACGATGCTCGTTATTTTCAAAATTGTTTGTGGGGTTTTAAGTTTTGTTAAACACACGGCTTTTTGTTCTTTAACCCCAAACGGTTTTGAAATGAATTAGATTTACTGAAAGGTGGATAATGCATTGTGAAGCAGTCTTTTTGGAAAATTGAATTAGTAATACCGCGGACCACCGCATATATTTTTGAGGAGGCCCTAGAACGCTTCTCACTTGCCACTAGTAGCTTTGAGATAACAGGTAGTGACCGTTTGCAGCTGATCTCTTACTCGGCCAGTATGCCAGACAGAACAAGCCTTGATGCTGCGATAGCCATTGCAGCGGCTGCTGCTGGTGTTGACGAGCCCAATATAATCTGTGAGCCACTACCTGAAAAAGATTGGTTAGCTGAAAATCGTGCCTCTTTTGAGCCGAAGCACATCGGCAAATTTTGCATTTGCCCTACCCACCATAAGGGTGCAGTTTCGGCAATTGATAAGGTAATTTGGCTTGATGCAGCCACAGCCTTTGGCAGTGGTGAGCACGAGAGTACTGCCGGTTGTCTTCTAATGTTATCAAAATTAGCTCGAAACTTTCGCCCCAAAAGAATTCTTGATCTCGGGTGTGGCTCGGGTATCTTGTCTATAGCAGCGGCAAAAATCTGGACAAAAAAAATAATGGCGGTGGACATTGATCCTGAGGCGGTCAAAGTCGCTCGTGCTAATGCACGTATGAATAGAGTCCACGCCTATATGACTGTTAAGGAAAGTAATGGTTTAACAGGGCGATGGGTTTCGCAAGCGGGACCGTTTGACTTGGTTATTGCCAATATCTTATCGGGCCCTCTAATTAAATTGGCGGCAAATTTAGCCGGGTACATCGAAAGGTCGGGGTTCATTGTGCTCTCCGGTCTCTTGTCCCATCAGAGATCAGCGGTCTTGAATGTTTATCGAGGACGCGGGCTATTATTAGTAAAAACCTATCAACTAGGTGACTGGGTCACACTACTTCTTAAAAGACCAGAACGAGTTCTTACGCGGAAGTCATGAATGTCAAAATTAAAAATAGCAATTGAAGCAGTTCGCAAGTCTGGTTTAAAGATAAAATCTTCTGATCTTGAAGACCTTCTTGCTGGGGTAGCCGCTACGCCTGACCATTTATGGGAATGCGATTGGGTTCAGCTGATCGCACCTAATGCATGTCCTTCATTGAAAGACGTTTTGGTGTCTGCTAGGGCCGAGTTAGCCGCCTGTATCCAATCCGAGTTCAGTGAAGGGCCATCGCCGAAGGATCGGATTGCGAAGCTACGTGAAAGACTCAGGGCTTCAGATGTCGACGGGTTCGTTGTACCTCGTGCTGACGAATTTATGGGGGAATCAGTGCCTGTGCATAGCGAAAGGCTTAGGTGGTTGACAGGGTTTTCCGGTTCAGCCGGTGTGGCGGTGGTTCTGATTGATAGGGCAGCGATTTTTGTAGATGGGCGTTATACTCTGCAAGTTCGGAAACAGGTTGACCCTGCGATTTATGATATTTTTAACATATCCGAAATGACTCCGTGGACTTGGTCAGCCAATAATCTTAGGGAAGGTTCTCGTTTGGCTTTTGATCCTTGGTTAATAACCGATACAACCCAGAATAATTATCAACGGAAGCTTATTGAGATAGGTGCCGAATTCGTTGCAGTCGAAAAAAATCTGGTCGATGCAGTCTGGGATAATCAACCGGCACCACCCTTAGCCCCCGTCACCAACCACAGTATCTGTTTTGCTGGAAAATCATCACGAAAGAAACGTAGGTCCATATCAAATGAATTATTGCAAGAAAATCATGATGCCGCGCTCATTACAAGCCCAGACTCGATAGCTTGGATGCTAAATATACGTGGTGGAGATGTACCTTACTCACCGCTTGCCCATTCTTTTCTAGTCATCTTTGCAAATGAAGATGTGTACTGGTTTATCGACAAAAGAAAATTACTGCCTGAAGTCGTGGAGTCATTACGCGGAGAAATCATTATTGATGATATCAGCCATATTGGCCCCTTTCTTCAGAAGATCGGAGCCAAACTCAAAACGGTCGTCGTAGACAAAACCGTAGCACCCGCTTACCTGGTTTCTGTCCTCCAGAATTCTGGTGCATGCGTAATAATGGGAAAAGATCCTTGTTCACTGCCTAAAGCCAGCAAAAACAATATTGAGGTGAAAGGGTCGCGCGCAGCCCATATTAGAGATGGTGTTGCAATGGTGAATTTTTTGGCCTGGCTCGACAAAATGGCACCCAAGGGAGAAGTTTCAGAAATCAGTGCCAGTGAATATCTAAAAGCATGCCGATCTCGTTGCGATTTGATTCGCGATCTTAGCTTCAGGACAATATCTGCTGCGGGTGCTAATGCTGCGATTGTACACTACGATGTGACACCGCAAACGAACAAACTTCTCAAGCCCGGTGATTTGTATTTGATTGACTCCGGCGCCCAATATTTGGATGGCACTACTGATGTAACTCGTACTGTCTATATTGAGGATTCTGATGGTGGTAGGCCGTCTTGTGAAGAGAAAGATCGTTTTACGAGGGTCTTGAAAGGGCATATTGCAGTTGCTTCGGTTGAGTTTCCTGTCGGTACCCGCGGAAGCCAGCTTGATACTCTTGGGCGGTTACCCCTGTGGAAGGCAGGGTTAGATTACGATCACGGAACGGGCCATGGTGTTGGTTCCTATTTATGCGTTCATGAAGGTCCTCACAGAATTTCTAAAGCACCCGGTGGAGTAACGCTTAGAGCTGGCATGATCATTTCCAATGAACCTGGATATTATAAAGCCGGTGAGTTTGGCGTTAGAATCGAAAATCTCGTAGTAGTTTGTAAGCGTGATGAAAACGGGTGCAGTGCGGGAGCATGGCTGGGCCTCGATACTCTGACGTGTGTCCCAATAGATACACGTCTGGTGGAGCGATCATTGCTCACATCGAGTGAGATAGAATGGTTGGACAATTACCATTCTTCAGTGCGTCGATTGATTGAGCCAATGGTAGAATCCGAGACAGCTCAATGGTTAAAAACTGCAACACGACCACTTCAACCATAAGGCGCAAAGGACACCACGTTACGTCGCGTTTTTTGTATTCCTAGAGTCGTAAAAAGCTCTCGTAGAGAAAACACGAAAAAAAGATTTTAGATATCGAGCATTGTGAGCCATTCTTTTTCATTAAGTATTTTGACCCCAAGGGCTGCTGCTTTCTCAACTTTGGTTCCTGGTTTGCTGCCGGCGACAACAAAATCAGTTTTTTGAGAGATTGAGCCGGTCACCCTTGCGCCGAATTCTTCGGCCCGTGCCTTTGCTTCATTCCGGCTCATTTTTTCGAGGGTGCCGGTAAACACTATAATTTTTCCATAGATAGGTGAGCCGTTGAAGTCAGGTGCTGAGAAATCTTGTATTTCTAGTATAGTATTGAGGTCATCAAGGAGTTTTTGGTTTTTCTCATTAGAAAAGAAGCCTGCAATATCCTTTGCCACAATGGGGCCTAGGCCATCAATGCTGAGGAGTTGTTGATGACTTGTCGCGTTAGTGTTAGTGGCTGCAGAAGCAATTTCTCTTAACACAGTGAAGCATCCAAGATGCTTTGCCAATAGCCTGGAGGTGACGCGGCCCACTGAAGGAATGCCAAGAGCATAGATGAAACGATCGAGGGAAATTTGCCGTCGCTCCTCGATATTCTGCAGTAGTTTCGACGTTGATTGTTCCCCCCAGCCATCGCGACACAAGAGAGCCTTGTGTTGGTTCTTTAAATTAAAAATATCTGATGGCGTGTTTATGATACCATCGGCATAAAAATCTTTGATATGTGTGGCACCTAAGCCCTCTATATCGAAGGCATCACGCGAAATGAAATGTTTCAACCGCTCAACTGTTTGTGCGGGGCAACTGAACCCACCTGTGCACCGCCGAACTGCTTTGTCAGGCTCTCGCACTGCAGCGCTTCCGCATACTGGACAACATTTGGGGAATTCGAACGCCTTGCCGCAACCTTTTGAGACACGCTGGACTAACTGCGGGATCACATCACCAGCACGTTGGATGCGCACGGTATCGCCTGGAGTTACGCCCAACCGTTCAATTTCATCTTCATTGTGAAGAGTTGCACGGCTTACCATTACTCCGCCTACGGAGACTGGTCTCAAATGAGCGACGGGAGTTAACGCTCCGGTGCGGCCAACTTGTATAGTTATCTCATCCAAGACTGTATCAGCCTGTTCCGCAGGGAATTTGTGAGCCACCGCCCACCTTGGTGCGCGGCTCACTGTCCCAAGACGTTTCTGATAATCAAAGTTATCAACCTTGTAGACGACTCCATCTATTTCATAGTCGAGCTCGCTTCGTTTCGCACCGATTTCATTGTATGCAAAAAGTATTTCCTCAATTGATGTACAGCGTCGTGTAAGTGGGTTAACTTGAAAACCCCAACGCTTCAAGGTTTGGAAGAAACCCCATTGGGTGTCGCTGATAGGCAGGGATTGCTCACCGACATTGTAGGCAAAAAACCGTAGTGGCCTTTCGGCCGTAATATAAGGGTTAAGTTGGCGCAAACTGCCAGCTGCAGCATTCCGAGGATTAGAAAATTGTTTTTGGTTTAATGTCTTCTGTCGAGCATTTAATGCGTGGAAATCGCTTTTAGCCATATAGACTTCGCCACGTATTTCAAGAATGGACCCTGCATCAGGGGGTAGTGCGTTGGGAATGTCAGAAATAGTGCGTAAGTTTTGGGTTACCTCCTCGCCAATAGTGCCATCACCCCGAGTAGCACCTAAGGTAAATTGCCCGCGTTCGTAACGCAATGTGGCAGAAAGACCATCTATTTTTGGTTCGGCTACTAGGTGGAGTTTTGTTCCGGATGCAAGACCTAAAAAACGTCGAATACGATTATCAAACTCTAAAACATCATCGTTACTGAAGGCATTTGAGAGCGAAAGCATCGGAATTGAATGTTCAACTTTTTTAAATCGTGCCGAAGCTTTACCCCCAATTTGTTTACTAGGGCTATCCGGGCGTACTAGAGTAGGAAATTGAGCCTCGATAGCTTCATTCCTGCGGCGGAGTTTATCGTAATCACCGTCCAATATCTCAGGTGCATCTTCTGTATGATACAGGCGATCATGATAAGCGATCTCTTTAGCAAGTCGTTCGAGTTCTGTTCTTGCCTCGTCCTCGTTTAACGCTGAGATTAGCTTTGGCGTCACGAATTTTTCTCCTGAAGCAGTTTTCTGGCAGCGGCCCGGGCTTCATTTGTTACTTCTTTGCCCGAGAGCATACGTGCAACTTCTTCACATTTTTCTTCTTCAAAAAGTTCCTGAACATTTGTGACTGTGTCTTCAGTGGTTGAATACTTCGCGACTTTGAAATGGCTATTTCCACGGGCAGCAACTTGTGGAGAATGTGTTACTACTAAAACCTGTAGTTCTTTGGCAAGGTCGGCCAAACGGGCGCCAACTGCATCAGCAGTTGCTCCGCCTATCCCGCTATCTACTTCATCGAAGATCAGGGTGTTTGGTACGCCTTTCGCTGTGACAACAACACGTAGGGCCAACATAAACCGAGATAGTTCTCCACCCGATGCAATCTTTGATAATGGACCAGGGGAATTTCCGGGATTAGTGCTAACTAAAAATCCTACACTATCCATCCCTGTTTCACCCCATTTTTGTTCCGGAAGCTCTTCGATCTTGGTTTCGAAGAAGGCTTTCTCTAATTTAAGTGGAATCAATTCTTCGTTAACTGAGTTGTCGAGTATTTTGCTCGTTCGATATCGTTCTTGCCGCAAATCACTAGCATGATTGATAAAATCTGTGCGAGCGGCTTCTAATGATTGTTGGAGCGCTACCAGGTGATCGGATTGGTCGTTTATTAGTAAAACCTTTGATTCGAGCATATTTTTCAACTCCGGCAATGCGTCAACTTCAACTCGGTGTTTTCGAGCAGCGTCGCGCAGTGCATGTAAACGGTCCTCAATCTGTTCTAGGCGTTTACCATCTAAGTCGACTCCGTCCGCTGTGTCCCGTAAATTTGCCATTGCTTCTTCAGTATCAATTAAGGCACGCTCGATGATTTTTATTGCGGGTTTTAGCGAGTCACCCGCTATTTTGGAACAGCGTTCAAGACTACTCAGCGCTTTCCTGAGCTTATTCTCGGCGCCAGATTCACCCTCTAGTTCTGTAAAAGCTTCATTTGCAGCCGATAGTATTTTTTCAGAATACGTCAAAAGCTGCCGCAAATTGGTAAGTTCTGTTTCCTCCCCTAGAACCGGATCAAGTTTTATAAGCTCATCGGCTGAATGACGAAGATAATCTTCGTCTTCTTGGACTTTTTTGAGGGCTGCTTTTGCCTGGACTAATTTGGTATTTGCATCTCTCATAGCTAAGAATGATGCCCGTGTAGCCTTAACCATCTCTTGGTGATTGCCAAAGGCGTCCAGAATAGCGTGGTGTGTGTTTTGATCCATAAGGCCACGTTCGTCAAATTGACCCTGAATTTCCACGAGTGAATCGCCAACTCTGCGAAGAAAATTTATACTTACCTGTTGGTCATTTACAAATGCTCGGGTGCGGCCATCCATACCAAGTACGCGACGTAATAAAATAATTCCGTCGTGCTCAATGTCATTCTCATGAAGCAGAGTAGTGGGCGGATCGCCCGGACATGCGGAGAATTCTGCAACGACGGTTGCTTGCTTGCTCCCTAGGCGTAAAAGATTTGAATCGGAGCGTGCACCCAAGGCCAGCCCCAAAGCATCTAATAATATTGATTTTCCGGCTCCAGTCTCTCCAGTTAGTACTGATAAACCTCCAGCAAAGGATATTTCTAATCGTTTGATAAGGACTACATTACGAATGCTGAGCGTCATCAGCATGATATCACCCCTATAATGCCCAATCCCACATCCAGCTAAGCCATGAACCATCTTTTTTGAGAGGTCTGAGTCTTTGCCCTTCGAGGAGGGCGAAGCTGCTTTTATACCATGAGTTGCCGGGGTAGTTGTGCCCTAATACTGCGGCTGCCATTTGCGCCTCATCAGTAATGCCGAGAGCAAGGTAGCATTCTGTTAGACGGTGCAGTGCCTCGGGAGTCTGACTTGTCATCTGATAACGTTCAATAATACGTCGGAAGCGATTTATCGCGGCGAGAAATTCACCTTTACGTTGATAATATCGACCAATGTTCATTTCTTTCCCGGCAAGGTGGTCAGTTGTTAGGTCAATTTTTATGCGCGCGTCGCGTGCATAAGGCGTTTTTGGATACCTGCGCACTACTTCTTTGAGTGATTTGAGCGCTAGCTGTGTCATTTTTTGGTCTCGCCCTACGTCAGATATCTGTTCGTAATAACTCAGGGCTTTTAGGTAAAGAGCATAGGCTACATCACGGTTACCCGGATGAAGCTCAATGAAACGATCTAGTGCAATTATGGCTTCGTCGTAGTGGTTTTCTAAGTATTGAGAATAGGCAGCCATCAGTTGGGATTTTGTTGCCCAAGCAGAATAAGGATATTGACGCTCCACTTCGTCGAAATGTTCTGCAGCTGTTTCGTACCAGCCCCCGTGCAAGTGATCCATAGCGTCATTATAGATTTGTTCTACCGTTCGTGGCGCTAGTTTTTTTTCTTCTTCAGGCTTTCCGAATATAGAGTCCATAGTATCGCTACACCCGATTAAAGGAATGGCACTAAGGACTAACAAGGCAGGAAACATACAAATTCTAAGAAAATATGTTAGGCTGTGTCTCACTTTCATTAGGGTTCAGACCTTTGTTAGACAAATTTATTTGTTTAATAATAAATAAGGGGTAATCACGAGTCAGTTTGCGTAAACCCACACTTATACATACCACTCCCCGGGACATATTCATACTAACAGTTTTTTGTTGATTGCCCGGTATCGCGGTGTTTTTTACTCAGGCGATTGCTCTTTGGCTTTCGACATTCCAATGTGGAGCACGAATTTCTGTCGACTCATCCACAGGGACTAGTCTCCAAGCCTCACGATCTGCAAATAAACGACGCAGTAATTTGTTATGAATGCTATGCCCAGTGCGATATCCAGAAAAACATCCAGCTATCTGATTACCAGCCAAGTAAAGATCTCCAATACAATCTAGGGCCTTGTGCCTAACGAATTCATCATCATATCGTAAGCCATCTTTGTTAAGGATACCGTTTTCACTTATAACAATCGCATTATCTAGTGAACCACCTTGGGCAAGGCCTGCTTGGCGAAGCGCTTCTACATCCTCTAAAAAACCGAATGTACGGGCGTTGCATATATCTCGTTTGAAATTCCAAGATGACAGGCTTATGAGAAGTGTTTGGTACCCTATCGCTGCATTATCGAAATCGATATTTAAATTGATGTTTAGGCTAGAGCCCTGTTGGCTTATTGGGGAAATAGAAGCTCTACCATTTCCTTCATTAACTGAGACTTCATGCAATATCTGTATTATGTTTCGCTGCGAGTCTAATTCTACAATCCCAGCGCACTCAATAAGAGATACAAAGGGTCCTGCACTGCCATCCATAATTGGCACTTCGCATCCATCAATAGCGACAATTACATTATCAATCTGGCACCCAGCTAATGCAGCCATAAGGTGTTCAATAGTTGCAACTGAAGTACCCCTATCATTCGCGAGTGTAGTGCATAAACGAGTATCAATAACCTGATCGAAAAGGGCTGGTATTTTTGATCTATTGTCTGGGACATCAAGACGTCGAAAGATAATACCCGTATCCGCTTCCGCTGGATGGAGTGACATTGAAACTTCTTTGCCAGAGTGAAGACCTATACCCGAGCAATGGACTTCGTTTTCAATGGTTGTTTGGCGCATGCTCATCCCAAAAGGTATTATGGTGCTTTGATTTTCAATATAGTACTCGCTCTACGTGATAGCTCAGTATGGCATTCATACATAATCCGTATGTGCTATCACAAAAACCTCTATCATTCTTTATCAACCTCCGCTTTGGACCTCAAATCACTCTTTGTTACTATTTGTTTCTTCTATGTCTAGACGTAGCAGCCGCACTGAGCTTGCGCGGCTGCCATCTGTCATGCCTTGAGTTGTCAACGAGTCTTAATTTGCCTGTCTACGAAGGAAGGCCGGTATTTCGAGCATCTCTGTTTCAGCTTGAGATAAAGAGAATTGATCGGTTGGAGCAGCTTCCTTCGGCGATTTTTCTGGGAATGAAGTGTCCGGACTAGATACAGGCACTTTTTGCGGTAAGCTGACAGGCGCTGGAGGTGAGCTCTGCGCAGCTTTAATTTCTGGAGCTGCCGCAGTGATCGATATTTCTTCAACTTGCATGTCAGGCAGTGGACTACTGTTTAAATGGGAAGATCTCTCCGTCATGGTCTCTGAATTTGGAGCTGGCACGGAAGGTTCAGTAGCACTTTCTAGAGTAGGGGTGGCATAAGGGCCTACCGCTTTAGAAGATATAGGCTCTCTTGCCTCTGTTTTTGCATGCTGGCGGTTGAGCTGTGCTGTCATTGCCAAACGCTGAGATTCCTCCTCACGCTTTGCTGCCCCTGTTAGTCTTTTAAAGAAACTGGGCCGTTTTCTTTTCTGGGATTGATCCTTGACGCTTTGTGCATTTGTAAAGTCAGCTTCACTGAATGGATCAAGTTCATTCTCTCCGCTTAACGATATCCCAACATCTACTGGTTGGGGAGGAATGAATGGGTCGCGGCTTGTAGTTTCGGAGTTAGCCAGATTTTGATCAATTTTTGCCTTTTCCGGCATAGATGTTGGCGATCCTTTGTCGTTTGCATATTGTTCAAGCCGGCCAAGCGCATTTTTAGGGTGAGATGCTTGGCTGGAATCCAATTGTTTAGCGGCTTCCACCGCCAATTCAATCGGCGTGGGTTCCACAGTTGAGATTCTGTTCTCTCCCAAGTCTCCAACGGTATTGGACTGCTCATCTTCTTTCACTATCGGTCGCGGTTGAGCTGCTGAGTCAACATCAATGCCTGTCGCTACAACTGAAACGCGGATTTTCCCCTCCATGGTATCTTCAAACGTCGATCCAAAGAGAATATTAGCATTGTCATCCACTTCCTGCCGAATTCGGTTTGCCGCCTCATCAACTTCAAATAGCGTTATATCTGGGCCGCCTGTTATGTTAATAAGCACACCCTTGGCTCCCTCCATTGTGATGTCATCAAGTAATGGATTTGAGATAGCGGACTCCGCTGCATCGATGGCGCGACTGTCGCCTTCGGCCTCGCCCGTACCCATCATTGCCTTGCCCATTTCACTCATTACAGTCCGAATATCTGCAAAGTCGAGATTTATCAAACCGGGCATTACCATAAGATCAGTGACGCCGCGAACGCCTGAATTAAGAACCTCATCAGCCATATTAAAGGCTTCGGCAAACGTGGTTTTTTCATTTGCTATTCGAAAAAGATTCTGGTTTGGAATAATAATCAAAGTATCAACATATTGTGCTAATTCTTCAATTCCCTTTTCTGCGGTACGCATGCGTTGGGCGCCTTCGAAATGAAATGGCTTGGTAACGACACCGACAGTCAACATGCCGTTTTCTCGTGCAGCTCGGGCAATGACGGGAGCTGCTCCAGTACCCGTACCTCCGCCCATTCCCGCTGTAACAAAGCACATGTGGCTTCCGATGACCTGATCGAGGATGGTATCAAGTACTTCTTCAGCTGCTGCTCGACCCACTTCAGGTCGGGCACCTGCCCCCAGGCCTTGGGTAATCGACACCCCGAGCTGCAACTTATTTTCTGCGATTGATTGATCAAGCGCTTGTGAGTCCGTATTACAAACGAGAAATTCTACGCCCTCAAGGCTCGAGCTAATCATATTGTTGACAGCGTTTCCACCTGCGCCGCCAACACCGATTACTGTGATCCTTGGTTTCAGTTGTTGTTCTGAAATGGGCATCGATAACTTAATGGTCATCAGAGCCTCCACTTTAATTTGAGGTGCCAGGGGTTACCAGCGTAAGCTGGCATTCCGTTGTCCTCTCTGACATGAGAAAACATACGAAACTTGTATGGGAGGTCAGAAATTCTCACGGAACCAACCTCCAAGGCGGCCGAGTAGGCCACCACTTGTTGTGTAGGTTTCATTTGCGATTTGTCGTATTTCGCCTTGATCATCGATGGCGAAGGCTAACAAGCCCGCATTTACAGAAAAAGCTGGGCCATCCATAGCATCGCCTAGCCCAGCGATACCGCGAGGGCGCCCAATGCGCACCTGTTTTTTAAGGATTTTTGATGCCAACTCAGGAATGCCCTCTAGTTGACAGGCTCCTCCGGTAAGAACTGCACGGCGTCCGGCAATTTTATCTAGCCCGCTCGCTAGGAGCTGGGAGCGCACAATTTCAAGTATTTCTTCGACACGCGGCGTTATAATTCCAGTTAGCATAGATTTGGGAACTTGCTCTGGCGCAATCTCATCTTCTTCCCCAATTTGCTGGACAGCAATCATAGTACGCTCGTCTGATAGCATGCCCTCACAGCTTCCATACAGTGTTTTAATGCGCTCAGCTTGATTAATAGGAGTTGACAGACCGCGGGCGATATCGCTGGTTATGTGCCAACCACCTAATGGGATTGAGTCAACGTGAATGAGAGCACCGTCAAAAAAGATTGCAAGGCTAGTAGTGCCCGCGCCTATGTCAACTATGGTTGCCCCTAGGTCCAATTCGTCTTCGACCAAACACCCAAGGCCCGCCGCGTATGGCGTTATAACAAGATCACGTAACTCCAAGTGACAGCGTGAAATGCAGGTTGCAAGATTATGTAATGCTGAGGTGGTGATAGAAACACTATGCATTTTCACACCAAGTTCTCGGCCGTGCAGGCCTCGAGGGTCATGTATGCCTGCTTCTCCATCAACATCGAATCCGATAGGAATAGCATGAACAAGGGCGCGGTCTTGTGTATCTTGTGTTGATCGACACTCCATCAATAATTTGTTAAGATCACTTTCTGAAATTGTCGCACCGCCCACGGGCACCCGGTGCTCAGTTACTGAACTTTGCATTTGGCCTGCACTCATATTCACAGTAATCTTGCGGACTGTTTTCTCAGCCATCTCTTCAGCACCTGTGACTGCCGCTCGTACAGCCGTTTCGGCCGAGTCCATATCTACGATATTACCAGCTTTTACTCCGTTACTCGCATGGTGACCTATCCCGAGCACTCTTAGCCCGTTAACGGAGTCATTTTCGGCGATAAAACAGGTAACTTTGCTGCTGCCAACATCTAATGCACTTATCACTTCATCTTGTGCCAAGACCAATTAACTCCTATGTTCACATACTGTTTCGTTCGGGCTCATGTTTCATTCCCAGCTCGTGTGCTCGTTTTTTTATGCAAGACCTGAACCGTCAATCGATTGGGTATACGTAAGTCAACCGCCCGAATTTCCTGTTGCAAGATCTGATGATTTCGCTGCAAAGTTGCCAGATAGCGCCATGCTGTTTCGGCATGTTCAGCTGGTAGTCGTACATCAATTCCTTGTTTAAGAAGTAGGTTCCAACGACGAGAGCCAACTCGAGTTGCGTGTGTGACTTGCTTCATTAAATCATGCTCTGTCTCGAGCATTTTTATTAATTGTGCTGCGTATGTTGGCGCGTCCTCTCCGACTAGCACCTTCAAAGCTCTATGCTGTGTTGAAATCTTCTTGCTAATTACTTTGCCATCCCGGGCAATTAATTTAAATTTTCCATTATGTTGCCATATGGCAGCAGGTTTTTGTTCAGTAATACGCACATATATGGTATTTGGTAATCTCCTCTGGACATCCGCATCTGCAACCCAGCCAATAGATAGCAGCCGTTCCCGTGCGGCGTGCGGGTCAAACCCCAGGATAGGGTCCCCTCGACGAACGTTCAGGATTGTAATCAGTTTACTCCGAGATATTTCATTTCTGCCGGTGACTAAAACCTCATTAATAGTAAGTCCAAGTGTGGTCGCAGTATTCTTCTTAATTTGATTAACCGCCTCAAACAGAGCATTACCCGCCCCTGTATACCGAATTACTGCTATACCAGCACTACAGCTAACTAGAATGACTAGAGCTGTAATTGAGAGAAGCATTGTTTTCGCGCGCAAAGGAACCATTAAAGCCCTTTCACGCTGAATAGATCGAATTTTCTCAGCATTCTTACTGGAATTTTTATCCCTATTGCGTCTCACTAATCAAACCTCGCTTGCTTTACCATCCACTCAACTAACCCAGCAAAAGTTATGCCAGCCATAGCAGCTTGCTCTGGTACAAGGGAAAGTGAAGTCATGCCAGGCTGAGTATTGACCTCTAACATAAAAAGTTTCCCGGGTTCTCCAGCAGTATCATTGTAACGAAAGTCGGATCTACTTATCCCCCTACAGCCAAGGGTTTTATGCGCTAATTCTGCGTATTTCATTGCTTCAGCTGAGACATTGTCGTCGATAAGAGCGGGGCACTTATGCACTGTTTTCCCATCAGTATACTTTGCTTCAAAATCATAGAAATCTGATTTAGGCTGTAGTTCGGTGACTCCCAGAGCTTTATCACCCATTACTGCCACTGTTAGTTCCCGTCCAGGGATGAATTCTTCAACTAATAATTTTTGGCCCTCTTGCCATTGATCAAAATCGACAAAAGATGCATTTTCACGAATGATTTGGACTCCTACGCTTGAGCCTTCGTTTATTGGCTTTACAACAATCGGCGGATCAATAGGAAGACGACAGGCAAGGGTTTCGCGGTCGGTAATAGTACCGGCTGGAAACGGTATCCCAGCTGTTAGCAGTAGCCGTTTAGCTTGGAATTTGTCCATAGCTAGCGCTGAAGGTAGCAGCCCAGAATGTGTATAGGGGATCTCAAGGATATTTAGAATGGCGGATATTGAGCCATCCTCACCATATCTTCCATGAAGCGCATTGAAAACGATATCCGGTTTGGGTTTGAGAGCGTTTAAAAATTGGGTCAAGTCGCGTTTGATATCGATCTCAGTGACCCTGTAGCCTATTGTCCTTAGTGCGCTGGCACATGCTTTGCCACTGTCTAATGAGACTTTTCGTTCGGCAGACCAACCCCCTTTTAATACTACTATATGTTTATCTTTGTTTTGGCTCATGAATTGGCCTCCTCTTCTTCAAGACCAATTCGATCAAGTTCCCATTGCAACAGTACTCCGGATTGTTCCTGGACTCTGCGGCGCACTTCGATGGCAAGGTGTTCCAGATCATATGCTTTCGCGTGGCCGCAATTGATAAGGAAGTTGCAGTGGTGCTCAGAAACCTGCGCCTCGCCCACGCGCAGGCCACGGCATCCAGCCTCATCGATGAGCTGCCAAGCTGGTTTCTCTAAAGTATTTTTAAATGTCGAACCTCCCGTGCGTTGTCTTATTGGTTGACTATGCGCACGAGCTTCAGCGATTTCGGACATTTTAGCAGCTATTTTTTCCTTTTTACCGGGCACTGCAGCCAAGTTCGCTTTGAGGAATATCCAATCTTGAGGTGCGTGACAGTGGCGGTAAGTGAGCTGAAGTTCATCATTGTTTACCGTATGTATATTGCCTTCTCGATCAATAGCTTCCGCGTTGATAAGAATATCCTTAAGTTCAGAACCATAAGCACCTGCATTCGTGCGTAGTGCTCCACCGATGGTGCCAGGAATCCCTGACAGGAATTCTAAATTCTTGCGTCCATTGGAAAGCGCATATCGTGCAACACTTATATCAAGTGCTCCGGCCCCCGCTGTGATGGCATCTTTGGTAAGCGAAATAGTATTAAATGGTTTTCGTAGCTGTATCACTACACCAGGAACGCCTCCGTCACGTATAAGGAGGTTTGACGCGACCCCGATAACAGTAATTGAGAGTTTTGCAGGTACATTTTGCAGAAACTCTTGCAGATCTTTGGTGTCGGCCGGGCGGAAAAGAATTTCGGCAGGACCACCTACTCGAAACCAAGCATAACGAGCCAAGTCCTCGCCAAAAAGTAATTCTCCACGCACAGGAGGGAGGTATTCGGGTGTATTTTTCCTCCTATGTGTTCGAGACATTATCATCAATCTACCTTCCCTGCGGCTGCTTGGTGTTCAGCGAGGGCATCAGGCAAGCTCGCGGCCCATTTAGTGATGTTACCTGCCCCCAAGCAAATAACTAGATCGCCTGCATTAGAAATTGAATGTATCAGCGCGGGTAATTCACTAGGCTTTTCCAAGGCCAAAACGTTTCTATGGCTGCGTGATTTGATGCCATCAACAAGGGCCAACTTGTCTATCCCGGGAATAGGTTGTTCACCTGCAGAATAAATATCAGCAATAATTACTGTATCCGCATCATTGAAGCAGGTACAAAATTCTTCAAACAACTTTTTAACACGGCTATAGCGGTGCGGTTGGATTACTGCGATGATATTTCCTTCGCTCGCTGAACGGGCAGCTTTTAGTGCTGCAGTAATTTCAACTGGATGGTGCCCGTAATCATCGACAATCGCAACGCCTCCTGGTTCACCTATTTTTGTGAAGCGACGCTTAACTCCTTCAAAACCGGCTAGTGTTCTCAAAATTACTTTTTCATTAATCTCAAGCTCTATGGCGATTGCGATGGCAGCTAGTGCATTAAGAACATTGTGTTCACCAAACATTGGCAAACATATGCGATTGGCAAAATGCTTTGACCCTTCCGGTCGCGTAATCATGACTTCAAATGCAACACCATCAGCCGCCGGCACCAGATTGATTGCGCGTACTTCTGCTTGTGGGCTGAAGCCATAGGTAACCAAACGCCTATCCGAGATTCTGCCTATCAGATTCTGGACCTCTGGATGATCTATGCAAAGAACTCCAAATCCGTAGAAGGGAATATTCGCTATGAAGCGGTGGAAAGCATCTTTTTCGGTCTCGAAATCACCATAGAAATCGAGGTGTTCCGGGTCAAGATTGGTGACTACGGAGATTGTAGCAGGCAGACGGATAAAGGTTCCATCGGACTCATCAGCCTCAACCACCATCCACTTTCCATCTCCAAGTCGTGCATTCGTTCCATAAGAATTTATTATGCCGCCATTTATAACGGTAGGATCAAGCCCTGCACCATCAAGAACTGCAGCGATTATTGATGTAGTAGTAGTTTTTCCGTGAGTACCGCCAACTGCAATTGACGATTTAAGGCGCATTAATTCAGCTAACATTTCAGCGCGACGGACCACTGGAATGCGGCGCGTGCGGGCTGCTGCGATTTCTGGATTTTCAATTTTGATAGCCGAAGAAATCACAACTACGCTGGCTTGATTAATATTGTCCTCGTGGTGCCCCACATGAATTTTAATCCCTAACTCCCTGAGACGGCTGACATTTTGGTTTTCCGAGATATCGCTGCCTTGCACCTGATGCCCTAGATTATGGAGTATTTCGGCGATGCCGGACATACCGATTCCCCCTATCCCAACGAAATGAACCATTCCAATATTAAGAGGTAAGGCATTCATATAGCAGGCCTCTTCTCTGTCCGGCTTATTTGGTCAGACTCTAATGTTTCCATAACTAAACTCGACAGTCGCTCCGCAGCGCTTGACACACCTATTTTGGTCGCGCACTCAGCTGCCATTGCGAGTGTGTGTTCGATTGAACAGAGTGCTTCGAGGCGGCTCGCTAGTGTCTTGGCGGTGAAAGCATCTTGTGCAATCATCCATCCACCTCCTGCATCACAGAGACCTTGTGCATTACGTGTCTGATGGTCGTCTATGGCATGGGGAAAAGGCACTAAAATCGCTGGCCTTCCAGCCGCGGCTAATTCCGCAAGTGTAGACGCACCGGCTCGGCAGATTACAAGGTGAGACCAATTAATGTGGGTTGCGATATCATTGAAGAATGGTTCAACAATTGCCTCTATATTCGCTTCTCTATAAATTTTCTGAACTCTGGCCACATCTTCTTCTCGGCATTGCTGGACGACGCGAATTCGTATCATCATTTCTTGTGGTAGAAGCAGCAAAGCTTTAGGGATAATATTTGAAAAAATTGTCGCGCCCTGACTTCCGCCAAAAATCAATATGTTGATATTTGAGTTCTGGTCGAATTTTGGGTACGGCTTATGCGATATTGCGACTATGTCGGGGCGCAGCGGATTTCCTGTCCACACCATTTTCCGTCGGTCTTTTGCTTTTAGATTTGAAACAAATTCAAAGGCGGTAGCTATTCGCGTTACTCTTGGAGCCAAAAATCGATTTGCACGGCCAAGTATGGCGTTTTGTTCGTGGATGACTGTGCGACAACCTAGTAATGTTGCGGCTGCCACTGTAGGAAAAGATGCATATGACCCGAACCCCACCACAACATCTGGTTTAATCGTGCGCAGAAATAGTATCGCTTGAATGAAGCCAAGACATAGGCCAAAAATGGCACATAGACGGCGAAATATACTACGTCCGCTAACACCGGATGCACTGATACGGTAGATGTCTGCTTCAGCAAGTGCGCCGCTGATTTCTGTCGCACGCTTGTCAGTAATTAAGCTCAAACGAACCCCTTGGCGTCCCAATTGTTCAGCCAAAGCTTCGGCTGGAAATAGGTGTCCTCCAGTGCCGCCGGCAGCAAGAACAACTGTTTTTTCAGTTCTCTTCATTCTACACCTCTAGGACGAGCACGAGTTAAGGCTAGCGCCATTCCCATTCCAGCAGCTAATCCAAACAGTGAAGAACCGCCATAGGAAATGAAGGGTAGTGTCATACCCTTAGTTGGCAGGAGGTTGACTGTGGAACCCATATTTATGAGTGCTTGGATTCCAAATTGTACAAGCAATCCAGCTGCGGCCAATACAACAAAGAGATCTGTTTCACGCATCAGGCGGAATAGTCCGCGAAGAACAACAAAGGCAAATGCTATCACCAAGACGAGGCACGCAATAAGACCGTATTCCTCGCCAACCACAGCGAATATAAAATCTGTGTGCGCATCGGGCAGACGTGTTTTAACAATTCCTTGTCCCGGGCCAGTTCCTAGAATCCCGCCATTTGTGAATGCTTCCAATGCCTTATCAATTTGATAGGTATCACCTGTCTTAGGGTCAAAAAACCGATCAATGCGACTGGTTACGTGTGGGAAAGATAAATAAGCGCCAAACAGAAATATTGTAGTCAACAATATTAACCCGCAAATCATGGTTGTCGGTAAGCCTGCAAGGAACCACTGTGAAAACCAAATAGCAGTTACGATAACCGATTGGCCCAAGTCTGGCTGAACCATCAGCAAAGCAACAACCAACGCATAACTATAAAAGACAATTCTAGCGCCAGGCATGTTTGCCCGCAGCCTGCTAATTGAAAAAATCCAAGCTGAAAAAATAGCAAAACCGGGCTTGATAAACTCAGACGGCTGCAAGGAAAAGCCTGCAATGCTTATCCAACGTATCGCCCCATTGATCTCTGTGCCAATTAACGGGGTTGCACAAAGTAAACCGAAGGATCCCGCAAAAATTAACAGGCCAAGCCGCCGAACCTGAGTGATATTCAAAAGAGAGATGAAAAACATTAATAACAAAGCTGGAAATAGGTAGAGTGCCTGGCGTCTGAGAAAATAGGTGGAGTCAAGGCCTAGGCGTTCCGCCACGGACGGGCTAGCTGAGGCTGCCAGTAAAAGGCCAAAAGCAGCTAATGCGACAACAACCAAAAGGGATAGGCGATCTACAGTCCACCACCAACGGCCAAGCACAGATATATCTGAGCGGGCGAAAGCAGACATCACGCTGAGCCTTCCATATCGCCACTCCAGTAAATTTCTCTTTCAGTTCCGGGCAATTGAGCTATCAATCGGCAGAATTCGGAACCACGTTCTTCGAAGCTGCTATATTGGTCCCAGGAGGCGCATGCGGGCGACAATAGCACGACTGCATTTGAGAGTCGTTCGCGATGGGATAGCTTGTGCGCTGCATAAATTGCCGTTTCCATTTTACCACAGCATGTGACAGGAACTTTATTTCTGAGCGCCTTCTCAAATTCTCGTTCCGCTTCACCTATAAGAAATGCATGTCGGACTGCACTAATCTTATCCAATAGGCTATCAAGACCACCTTCTTTGGCAAGTCCTCCTGCTATCCAATAAATCTTTTTATACGAATGTAATGCACGAGCGGCAGCGTCTACATTTGTCGCCTTACTGTCGTTAACATATCGCACACCATCAATAGTTGCTGCTAATTGTTGACGGTGGGCAAGACCAGGAAAGCTTCGTATGCCATCGGCAATGATATTTGGTGTGAGCCCAAGTGTTAGTGCAGTGCCCGCTGCTGCTGCTGCATTTTGGACATTATGGTTGCCAGGTAAGTTGTTACTACCGTGAAGTGAAACGATTGGCTTTTTGAGATGGTTGCGGTCATCGTAAAGCACTCTATCTACACCAAAAATGCCACCTTGAGCTTGTTGGTGCCCAGAGAGAGGAATGACCTGCTGCTCATTCCTCGCCATGGCATCGTCATATAAATCTTTACCGATTGCCTCGTCTATGCCGATTAATGTTGTGTCATCAATTGATTGGTTTTTGAATATAAGGCTCTTGGCATCAATATAGCCCTCTAATCCACCGTGACGGTCGAGGTGGTCGGGAGAAATATTTAGCAAGACGGCGACTTGGGGGCATAGTGATGGAGTAAGCTCCAACTGATAAGAGGATAGTTCTAACACATACACACCCTTCGTATTTAATGCGGGCAGATCAAGGGCGGGTGTTCCAAGGTTTCCACCGATACCAGTCTCAATGCCCGCAGATTTTAAAATATGTCCGATTAATGCCGTCGTGGTTGATTTCCCATTAGTGCCAGTAATTGCCACCACACGTGCTTCTTTGTTGGCACGAATCAGAAGTTCTATGTCTCCAATTATCTTTTTACCTGCTTTTTTCGCTGCGATGGCAGCAGCGTGTGGCTTCGGATGGGTATGTGGTATGCCCGGGCTTAGAATTAAGTGATCTATTTCTGTCCAATCATCACACATGAGGTTGGAAATTGGGATGCCGGCATCCGTTGCGTTTTTCCTTGCGATTTCAGAATCGTCCCACGCTAATACTTTTGCGCCTGCATCACAAAGTCTTTGAGCAGTCGCTAGGCCAGACTTTCCAAGCCCCATCAATGCAATAGTTCTGCCGCTGTGTGATGAAAGGTCAATCATAATTCTTTAGAAAGTTTCCTTAACGCAGTTTTAAAGTTGAGAGGCCAATTAATGCCAAAACCATCGCGATAATCCAAAATCGGATGACAATTGTTGATTCTGCCCACCCCTTTTTCTCGAAATGATGGTGCAGAGGTGCCATAGCGAAAACTCGTTTGCCAGTTAGTTTGAATGAGATGACTTGCACCATGACCGAAATCGTTTCGAGTACAAATAGGCCGCCTATAATAGCAAGAACTAGTTCGTGTTTCGTAACAACGGAGAGGACACCAAGAGCGGCACCTACAGCGAGTGAGCCGGTATCTCCCATAAACACCATAGCTGGCGGCGCATTATACCAAAGAAACCCGAGGCTGGCCCCGACAAGGGCTCCACAGAAGATCGACAATTCACCTGTTCCGGGTAGATGGTAAATTTGCAGATAACCAGAATAGACAAAGTGTCCAACCAAATATGAAATGATGCCGAAACAGCCAGCAGCTATCATCACGGGCACAATAGCAAGGCCATCCAGGCCATCAGTCAAATTCACTGCATTTGAAGCTCCAACTACAACAAAAACAGCGAAAGGGATGAAGAACCAGCCCAAATCAATCAGGACATTTTTGAAAAATGGGATAGTAAGCCCTTTATCAAGGGGTGTGGGAGTAAGTGAAGTTAGCCAGTACGCAGCCGCGGTTGCTATCAAAATCTCTAATGCTAGCTTGGTGCGCCCCTCCAAACCCTTTGAAGTTTTTTCTGTTAATTTCAAATAATCGTCAGCAAATCCGATTGCCCCGAAGCCTAATGTTACCAATATAACCAGCCAAACATAGGTGTTGCTTAAGTCAGCCCAAAGAAGCGTGCTAGTTAAAATAGCAATTAGGATGAGAAAGCCTCCCATCGTTGGCGTGCCCGCTTTTTTTAAATGCCCTCGAGGCACATCTTCCCGGATATTAGTCGCTCCTTCTTGTCGTCCTTTGAGCCACATGATTATAGTTGGGCCAAGTATGAAGCTGACTATCAGCGCAGTCATTATCGCACCACCTGTGCGAAAGGTCAGATAACGGAAAAGATTTAGCGGCCCAAAATCATCGGCGAGTGGGGCGAGGAGGTTATAAAGCATCTATTTAAATTCCTCTCTTTTATCTTTGCAGAGAGTTCTCAGTGCATCTGCAACTAGGCCCATGCGGCTTCCAAATGAGCCTTTGATCGTGATGACGTCTCCGGCTCGCACCTCACTTACAACCTTAGGAATGATTTTATCGCTGGTAATTTCATGCCATGAGATGATCTGGCCAGGCAGTTTTTCTGCTAGCGCTGCCATTCTGTTTCCAACGGTGAAAACAACGTCTACGCCGGCTTCTTCAATTTCGACTGCGAGTTCTGCGTGAAGCTTATTAGAGCAATCGCCCAGCTCAAGCATATCGCCAAGAACAGCTATTCTTCTACCAGGTGGAGCCGGCTGCATATTCGACAGCACTTTGAGTGCAGCTCGAACTGAAACAGGGCTAGCATTATAACTTTCATCGATGAGAATGAAATCGCCATCAGGCATTGAAATTTTAGTTTGTTCGCCACGCCCTTTGAGTTGGGGCATTTCACGGAGTGAATCTGCGGCAAGAAAAATATTGCCACCGCTGGCTTTCACAGCGGCCAGAACGGCTAGGCTATTCAGGGCCCAATGGTCTCCTGGCACTCCGATCTGATATTTTAAAATCTCACCGAAGATATCTGCTTGGACTGTAGTGAAGTTTGCTTCAAGATTAAAATTCAGTAGCCGAGCATCTGCATTTTTACTGCTGCCAAAACTGATTACTTCAGAGAGATGGGCAATTTCGGCGTGATTTTCGAGTTTTTTGAAATAGTGATTGTCGCGGTTCAGAATTGCAATCCCGTTTTTTCCCATTCCATGAAAGATCTCAGCTTTCGCGTTGGCTATGTCGCCAACACTGTCAAAAAATTCAATGTGAACCGCCTCTATGTTTGAGATAATTGCTATTTCGGGTTTCAGTATCTTGGAAAGCGAAGAGATCTCTCCAGAGCAATTCATGCCTATTTCGAAAATGCCATACACCGTTGAAGCCGGCATGCGCGCAAGGCTGAGCGGCAGTCCCCATTTATTATTTAGATTTCCTTTAGTCGCAGAAGTAGGAGCTTGTTGGCTCAAACAATGCCGAAGCGCTTCTTTTATTCCGGTTTTACCAACGCTTCCTGTGACACCAATAATACGCCCTTTCTTGCTGAGTCGCTGTCGTGCAAATTGGCCTAAAGCAGAAAGTCCCAAATTAGCATCTGGCACCTCTAATAACGGCATATTTTTGTCCCAATTTGCACGCCTTTTAGTGACCATTGCTGCGGCTGCACCTCGGGCGATTGCTGAGGTTACATAATCATGACCATCGGAATTTAGTCCTTTAATCGCAACGAAGAGGTCACCGGCTTTGGCAGTCCTGCTGTCGATTGACACACCGTTTGCTTGCCAAGCGCCATACGCTTTCCCGCCTGTCGCTTTTGATGCCTCCGTATGTGTCCAAAGGGTACTCACGTGGCACCCCCTAACGCAGCTTTAGCTATTTCAAGGTCATTAAACGGTAATACTTCATTGCCCATTATCTGGCCCGTTTCATGGCCTTTCCCAGCGATCAAGAGCCCATCACCACATTCTAATTGAGCAATAGTATTTTCAATGGCTTCGCGTCGGTCGCTTATTTCGCAGGCACTTGCACATCCTTTCAATATACTGCGACGGATGGCAGCAGCATCTTCAGTTCTGGGATTGTCATCAGTAACAATCACTCGGTCAGCAAACTGGCAAGCTATTGCACCCATCTTAGTGCGTTTTCCAATGTCACGATCGCCGCCACAGCCAAAAATTAATATAAGTTTGTTCGCAATAAGAGGCCGTAATGCAAAGAGAGCATTCTTGAGAGCATCGGGCGTATGGGCATAGTCAATATAAACTGTGCCGCCGGCGATCGACTTGCCAGCGCGTTGCATCCTACCCGGCACTCCTGTGAGTGTTTCAATTTTAGGGATGATATTTTCCAGTGGTGTGCCAGTTGAGTGCACCAAAGCTATTGCGGCGAGCAGATTTTGTATCTGGAATCCCCCCGCAAAACCTAGCATCACTGGATAGGTCTTCCCGAATGCTTGAATGTTTGCGGACCAGCCCTCATTCGTCTGATATTTCTCAACAACTGAAATATCCGCAGAAACTGATCCGTAACTTATGTAATTCTGGCGCTTTCGCTTAGCAATGGATTCTATGATAGCAGCCTCGGGAGCGCCGGAGTAAGCAATGGCGGTTCCGCCATCGCATACTAATTCGTGGAAAAGCCTAAGCTTGGCGTTTAGATAAGCGGCCATAGTTTTGTGATAATCTAAATGATCACGGCTAAAGTTAGTAAAGACAGCTGCTTGAATAACGACGCCATCAAGACGGTATTGGCTGAGGCCATGGCTCGAGGCCTCAAGTGCTAGGTGATTTATTCTTTTCGAGGCGAGCTTGTGAAGCAAACGATGGAGCTCTACAGGATCCGGCGTGGTAAGCTTGCTGAGGTTTAGGTTGCAAGATCCAACTACACCCAAAGTACCAAGGCTTGCAGCCTTCTTCCCAAGGTTGTTCCATAGTTGTTGTGTGATATGAGCTACCGAGGTTTTTCCGTTAGTGCCGGTGATAGCGACCGTTGTTTTGGGTTGGGTATTAAAGAAACGGGCAGAAATTTTAGCAAGCGCGCGGCGTGGGTTTGCCTCGATCACAAGCGGTATCTTTTTGTGTGAGGCATCGAGATGTGTGTTCGGTGGTGCCAAAATTGCACTTGCACCCTTGGCAATTGCCTCGTCTATGAAACGGCGTCCATCAATTGCAGCACCGGGAATTGCAGCAAATAAATTCCCCGGCCGAATATTTCTGCTATCTGCACTAAGGCCGCTTATCTCTACGTCGGTCCAGCCTTGTCGCAGTTTAGTCGTTTCTTTTTCAATGAGCTTTGAAAGATGCAAGCGTACGTGCCTCCACTTTCGATTGGAACTCGTCTATAGCAAGGGTACGCCGGATTATTTGGCTGTCTTCGTCAAGAGGAGCTATGCTCAAAATTGGCGCAATTTGTTCAACTACTCGTTTGACTATAGGCGCCGCAACCCAACCACCCGTGGCACGTCCAAATGTCTCTTTGGTGCCGATGGGCTCATCGAGCATCGCGAAGATAGCGTAACGCGGCTTTGTCATGGGAAAGACGCCTACAAATGATGAAATCAACATATCTTTACTGTAGCCACCCCCTATTTTCTTTTCGGCAGTTCCTGTTTTGCCGCCAACAAGATAACCTTTCGCATCCGCATTTTTTCCGGTTCCGTCAAGCACCGATAGTCTTAGCAAACGTCGTATTTTACTTGATGTCGCCTCGGTAAAGACGCGTAAGCCACCATCCAAAAGATTTTTTTCGCTCCGCTTTATAAATGTAGGCTGGAAGAAAACACCCCCATTAACGGATGCTGCCACTGATGCAGACAATTGCAGTGGGCTGACAGATATTCCGTGACCAAAACCAATTGTTACAGCCTGAGTGCGGCTCCAATTAGTTGGAATAATAGGTAACCCTATCTCCGGCAGCTCAGTGTCGGCCGGTTCGAGCAAGCCAAGTCTTCCAAAATATAGTTGCTGGGTTTTAGCCCCTATATCCAGAGCCATACGACCAGCCCCAATATTTGAAGAGTAAATAAAAATTTCCGGCACAGATAACCAGCGATTTTTGCCATAGTGATCTCTTATAGTGAAACCAGAAATGCGTATAGGCTTGCTGGTGTCGTAACCGTCACGAAAAGTAATTATGCCCTCATTAAATGCAATGGCAGAGGTTAGAATTTTGAAAGCGGAGCCTAACTCATAAACACCAAGACTCGCTTTATTAAAGTGTCGCCCATCTAAAACTTTCCCGGGTATATTAGGATCGAAGTCTGGAAGTGAGACCATCGATATAATTTCGCCGTTAGTTACATCGAGCACCAATCCAGCGGCTCCCTTTGCCTGGTGGTGTGCCATGCTAGTTAAAAGTTCAGTGCGCAGCTTATGCTGTACTCGTACATCTAATGATAGGTGTATGGGACGATTTTCCTTTCGAAGGCGTACATTGAAACTTTTTTCAATGCCCGCAATGCCATTATTGTCAATGTCGACGTAACCTAGCGCATGCGCCATAAGTGTGCCGTGTGGATAAACGCGCTTATATTCGCGCCGGAAATCAAGTCCGGGAATTCCGAGCTGATGTATTGCTTGTTGCTGTCTAGGACTAAGATGGCGTTTTATCCAGACGAACCTGCGCTCACGTTTAAGAAGTGAGAGCACCTTATTTGCATCAAGTTCCGGTAATATGCCAGTTATCGCAGCAGCAGCCTTCGCTGGCTCAATAATGTTGAAAGGGTCCGCATATAGTGAGGCCATAGTCAAGTCGGTTGCTAGAACGTTACCGTTGCGATCTAATATGTCTGACCTCGCTTGGCGCTTAGTAGCATGTGTGCCGTTCTTGCTAGCAACTTTACCAGCGTTATCAAGAATCGATAGTTCGACAAGTTTGGTACCAATGGCGGCAAAGGTAAGGCTGATTACGGTTGCCGCGATTAAGAGTCGGTTGCGACCAGTTTCGATGGCAGCATGAAATGGTTGAAAACTATCATTAATAGTGCGTATCCCAGCTGGCTTATTGACACCCCCAGAACGAATGAAAGGATATCCTTTTCTTCCATCAGTGTTTTGCATAGCGTCGCCTTTCTGGCTTTTTTGAACCGTGCTTTGTTTTTGTCATGTTTGACTTTGTTTTTGAGGGTTTTTTTCTATCGGCTAAATTTTCAGATAAATTGTCAATTGCAATAATTTGATCGGTCTCAGGCGGAGCCCAATCTGGGAGAAAATTCCGCGTTAATTCAGACAACCGGTCGGGACGATTGAGATAGCTCCATTCTGCTTTCAAATGATGAACTTCGTCCTTTCCCTTTTCAGAAAGCCGATTGACATCTCTCAGTTCTGACTCCAACCGTTCAACTTCGAATGTTACGTGAAACATTGCATAACCAGTCATAGCGGCGAGTGTGAGCCAAACTGTAAGGCTTAAGGTTTTCATGCTGATGCTCCAATTTGGATGGATGAGGTTTGGAAAGGTGGAAATCCACCTGCTGCGACATCCGTGCGATGCGCAATTCGGAGCCGTGCTGATCGTGCCCTCGGGTTAACCTCGATCTCATTCTCTAAGGGTTTCAGCGCCTGACGTTTTGCTTGATAAAAAGTGGGTTTATTTTCAACATCAATCGGTGGCAGGTGACGTGATCTCGAGATGCCGTGGCCCGTACGCGAGTCTAGGAATTGCTTGACTCGGCGGTCCTCCAACGAGTGAAAAGAAACAACTACTAGCCGCCCCCCTGGAGCGAGAAGCCGCTCAGCAGCATCAAGCGCACGTTCCAGCTGACCAAGCTCATCATTTATATAAATGCGGAGCGCCATAAATGTGCGCGTTGCTGGATTTAACCCGTCTTTAGTTTTTGGCACCGCAGATTTTATTATATCGACAAGTGCGTGGGTATTCTTAATGGATTTATGAATTCGCGCGGCAACTATTGCCTTCGCTATGCGGCGCGCGAAGCGTTCTTCTCCAAAGATTCTTATAATTCCAGCGAGATTCTCTTCGTCGGCTTCGTTGATGAGTTCTGCTGCGGTCGGCCCCTCCTGGCTCATACGCATGTCAAGCGGGCCGTCATAACGAAAAGAAAAACCGCGCGCTGCATCATCAATTTGCGGTGAGGAAATTCCAAGATCCATGACGATGCCATTTAGTCGCTCAATCCTATGGTCAGACAACAAATTCTCCATGTCGCCGAAATTCCCATGGAGAATTGTGAGCCTTGGCTCTGACATTTTTAATGCTCGCGCTACGGCATCTGGATCCCGGTCGATTGCCCAAACCATGCAAGTAGCCTTACTAAGGATTGCTTTTGAATAGCCACCACCGCCAAAGGTTGCGTCTAAATATGTCTCGCCATCAACAGGATTTAGAGCCTGCAGCATTTCGCACAGCATTACTGGTTGGTGGGAAAATTTCATCAACCGTGCACCTCAGCAGAAGGAAATATGGAAAGTGACTTTTCGCCATCAGAAACCAAGCTTTCTATTCCGGCTTTGTAGGGCGTGTAGCGATCTGGCGACCAAATTTGAAAGGTGCGACCTTGGCCAACGAACAATGCCTCTTCCTTAATTCCAGCGGATTCAAGCAACAAAGGCGGCAATAACACTCTACCATTGTCGTCAAAGCTCAATTGTCTGGCATCAGCAAATATCAGCTGAGCCAGATTTTTTTGACCCGCCGTAAAACGATCAGAATTTGCATCCAAGCTGTTTTGTAGTTGTTCCAACCTAGCTAATGGCCAAACATCGATAGCTTGTTTTTGGAGGCTGAAAGATGGAAATGCAGCAATACCCAACGACAGGGCTTCGCCAAGCGCAGATCGAAATTGGGCCGGAACTGATACTCGACCTTTTTTATCCACCTTATTTGTCTGCTCTGAAATAAATAGCGCCATTTTCTCCAGCCTCTGTATTGTCCTCGCTGAACTTTTGCCTTGAAAGCATAACAATACACCCGCGCCTTCTGCATGGGATGGTATGGGATATCATGGGTTTTTATGGGAAGTCAACAATTCTTAAGTAAATATGCCGGTAAAACTTATCTTTTTACAATAAATTTTATCTACTCAATATTGTTATTTGGAAATTTCATTCACAAATCCTAGTATTCTGAAGCTATATTTAAAGATCGTCATCAAAAAACCCACAAGTATTCTTCTTTTGTTCTGCTGAAGGTGAGTAAATAAAAATGGTAACTACAGAGAAATAATCGGGGTTATGGTGCACAATTTGTTTGATTCGGCTCACATGGGTATGCACCAGATGGCCTGTAAGCCGGGTTCTGTCGTCAAAAATTTGACGTATGGCCATTCATCTGGGACGCCTGTTACCAAGCGCCTCATGCGACCTACCCGAGTAGCGGCGTAAGAACTCGCATTAGCCACTCCTATTCGGTCTTGCTCCCAATGGGGTTTGCCATGCCGACACTGTTACCAATGCCGCGGTGCGCTCTTACCACACCCTTTCATCCTTACCATAACACTGCTTGGCATTGTTTGGCGGTTTCCTTTCTGTGGCACTTTCCCTAGGGTTTCCCCCGCCGGGTGTTACCCGGCATCGTGTTCTTATGGAGCCCGGACTTTCCTCCCCTCGACGAGTTTCCCCATTGTCGAAAGGCAGCCATACGGCCATCTGGCACAGATAATATTATGCGTGTTTTTGAAGGAAGATGCTAGCATTACGAAATGAAAAAGGTCAAAATTAAGTAACCAATTCGAGTAGCCCAGCAGCAATCCGACAACTCTCTTCATCGGCTTTGCCAGTTATTGCAGACGGGCGAAAATGTCTTTGGAAAGCTGCAATCGTATTGTATGCCTCGCTGTCATAACCGTAGTTAGTAAGCATTAATTTTAAGTTGCATAATTTGGAAGCTCTGGGTGTTGGCCAAACACCAACTCCCGCAGCCGCGAGTTTTTTCCAGTCAAAAAATTCGCCTGGGTCTATTTTACGATCGGGTGCGATATCAGAATGGCCTACAACATTCCAAGCGGGAATAGAAAAACGAGACAGAATATCCTTAGAGAGATTTACAACAGAGTTCATTTGACTCTCTGGAAAGGAACAGTAACCGAAATGATGCCCTGGATTTACGATTTCAATGCCGATTGAGCGACTATTAATATCGGTTTCCCCGCGCCAGTAACTCTCACCTGCATGCCACGCACGTTTGCTCTCATCTACTAATGAAAAGATAAGGCCGTTTTCGTCTATACAATAATGCGCGCTTACATTTGAATCGGGATCGCATAGCTTGTTAATGGCAGATTGCGCTGTTTGCATCCCCGTGTAATGAAACACTAACATATCGACTGGTGTATTTCTGCGGCGCGGACCAAAGTTGGGTGAATATACGCTACGCATTTCGTAGGTCTAAGCTCAGCAAATTCTTCATAGCTTTGGTCATGGCAGCCCCGAACAACTTTTGTAAATTACCGTCAGCCTTAAAATTGACGACGCTACCCGACAATCCTGGGTAAAACGAGCAGGAACGTTCTGAATACTACTTAACGGTAAGTCCGTTTTTGCCATCATGCCATAAAGTAGTATATTGCCGTTTAAATATAGCTTTTTTGTTATTTCCTCGGATGAAGCATACGCGTTTCGTTAAACTTAAATTAAAGATATAATTAATCCCAATTAATAACAAATACATTGAAATAGGAATGAATAATTCGCCTGAATTTTCAAAAGCTATGCAAAGATTTAAGTCAGGTGACTTGGTTGGCGCTGAAGCAGTTTTGAAAACCCTCGGTGGGCCGTCATCAGAAAACTTAGATGTTCTTCATTTAAGTGCTATTATCCTCCTCGAGCGCGACCAACCAAAACAATCTGCAAAATGCTTCGACCGCCTGCTGAGTTTTATCGATTACGAGGAAATTTCCCCTGACATCTTACGACCCATGGCAATTGCGTATCAGAGATCTGGACAACTATCTGAGGCTAAGAGTTTTGCAAAAAAAATAGTTTCACTTCCCAATGCATCTTTGGACGATTGGCTCAATTATGGGTTTTTGTTATTGGAGGTGGGTGATGCCGAAGAGGCGTTGGCAGCCTTTGACTGTATCTTAGCTGAAGATATTGAGCATGGTGATGCGTATTTTGGTCAAGGTAGGGCGGCCATTATTTTGGAAAAATTTGATGTTGCCAATGCCGCCTTTGCCCGGGCAGTGCATTTTGCTCCAAACGATGCTGAGGCAAAATTCTATTACGCTAAAGTAATGCACGAGCTTGGCAACGATCCCCAAGCAATACGATTACTTTATGAAGCTACGGAAATTGATTCCGATTATTCAGAGGCCTATTGTAACCTTGGTTGCTTGCTTGCTGACATAGGAAAATTAGCAGAAGCAAAGCGCGCATATGAAAATGCACTTTCGGCTGACCCATTTTGTGCTGTTGCTCTGAATGGGTTAGGAACTATACAAGTCTCACTTGGAAATATCAGGTTGGCGGAGCAATTTTTTCGGAAATCTTTATCTGCCGAAAAGAATTTAGTAATCGCACATTGTAACTTGGCTGAAATTAAACGGTTTGAAGCTTTTGATGGAGATGCTGCGGCAGTTTATTCGCAATCGAAACGGGATAATATTTCGCAAAATGAGGCGGTGCAGATAGGATTTGCGTTAGGTAAAATTAGAGAGGATATTGGAGAATTCGATCAAGCTTTTGCGGCCTTCAAAGCGGCAAATCAGCGTTATCGATCCTCATTGACATACAATATAGGTGAGGATGAAGCATTTGTAGAGATAATGATCAAATCGTTTGACGCTGATAAACTAAGACCTGCTGCATTTGATACGAGTCGGGATGGCAAAAAACCAATTTTCGTTTTGGGCATGCCGCGTTCAGGGACTACCTTGGTAGAGCAAGTGCTTGCGAGCCACTCCTCGGTTCATGGGGCTGGCGAGCTTGACTTGTTTGAGAGACTTTTCAGAGAACGGTTTCCTTCCACCGATAATTTTGAAAATATATGCATGGATCAACTAATAAAAATCGGGAAAACGTATGTATCTGCAATAAGTAAGCTTGCTCCGAAAGCCGCATATATTGTAGATAAAATGCCAACTAATTTTCTGTTCCTTGGACCAATAGCATTGGCAATGCCGGCTGCAACTATAGTGCATTGCCGGCGTGACCCGATAGACACCTGTCTTTCGTGCTATAAGCGTCTTTTTTCGCATAATCATCCATATAGCTATGACCTTCGAGAGCTTGGACAGTTCTACGGTTTGTACCAGCGCATAATGAGCCACTGGAATTCAGTATTTCCCGGTCGGATAGTCGAGGTTGTATATGAAGATTTGGTCGAAAGCTTTGAAATTGAAAGCCGCCGTTTAATTGCAGCTTGTGGCCTCAACTGGGACGAAAAATGCCTCCATTTTTATAAAACAGAACGGCCAGTGTTTACTAACCCCGAAGGTGTGCGACGTCCGATTTACAGCGATGCAGTTCGGCGATGGGAGCAATACGAGAGCCATTTGCAACCGCTCGTTCGCTCACTTAGGGGAGGCGGGCTATTAAAATAAACCTCGCGCACGTAGTTATGTGTCTTGTTTGCACGGAAGTGTCTGACGGAGTCTATTTCTTAATTCAACAACTGCTACTACCCGTGAAAGATAGAATCGAAATATTGATCTTGAGGTTCTTATACCTGGTTGAATTATTAGAATCCGTAGTCCACATCAATTCATTTACGCCATGTTGGGCATGGAAAAGAATTTCGGAAAAATTGGTTTGTCCAAATGCGATATCATATTGAAAGGTAATAACACAATATCCCCCCATATTTTGAATGTTTCAGCATCGTATAAGTCGATAAATTGAGATTGTCGTGACTTGAAACTCCACGTTGCGAGCGCAAAAAATTTTTGCATTTGATCTACGGCGTTCATTTTTTCTGGTATACTGACCGGACTGAAACAGCAGAAAGGAGGTGATCTAATGTCTAGTGATATTGATGCACCGAAGGTTAGTCGAATTCGCCAGATGGGATTGCAAAGGAGACCTTGTAATTCTTCCTAATATTTTGGGTTTGTCTGGCTTCAGTGCCTGCATATTCACGGAAGGGAGGATAGCGTCCTCCCTTCTTTATACATATTACAAAGGTCTTATGCATATTAGAATAATAAATGAATTTTTAAAAATAATATTATTGTATACGGCAGTGAATAGTATTTCTATATAAATTAAACTATAATATTTAAATAAAAATAAATGTGGAATTATCACAGCCTTTATTTACATAAGACTAATAGAATTCATTGATTTATTCCACGGACGGAGCGATTATTACTTCGATATGGGATTCTGAAAAAATTTCGATGAACACTACTGAGATTTGGATAGACAATTGGAAAAAAAATATTCAAAGGCAGTGCCATGCAATCAAAAAGGCTGGCGCTTTTGGATAGACCGAGGCGGTACATTTACGGATGTTGTAGCCTGTCACCCCAACGGGTCGATCACTACAGAAAAACTTCTTTCAAGTAATCCCGGCAAATATGAAGATCCTGCCGAGGAAGGTATACGTCGAGCGTTGAATATCAATTCTGAAACAATGCTCAGCGAGAAGCCAATCATAGATGTACGTATAGGTACAACTATTGCAACAAATGCTCTCCTAGAGCGAAAAGGGGAACGTACACTATTATTGGTTACGAAAGGCTTTAAAGATGCTCTCCGCATAGGGTATCAATCACGCCCGAAACTTTTTGACTTAAAAATAAAACTTCCACCTATTTTGTATGATCAGGTTATAGAGGTAAACGAAAGAATCTCGGCTGACGGATCTGTATTAAAAAAGCTAGACCAAAAGAGTACGCGTACATCCCTTGAGAGGGCATATGGCTGTGGCTTTCGTTCGGTTGCAATTCTTTTCATGCATGGATACCAATATAATGATCACGAAGCGAGGGCTGCAGAGATTGCCGCTGAGCTAGGTTTCAACCAAATTTCGACAAGCCATGGTACTAGCCCACTGATGAAGTTCGTAGGGCGCGGCGATACTACAGTAGCTGATGCATACCTTACTCCCAGCCTGCGTAGTTATGTAGATCGAATTACAAAAAAATTGGGCAATATACCGCTCTACTTTATGCAGTCGCATGGAGGGCTTACGGAGGGGTGGCGGTTCCAAGGTAAGGATGCAATTCTATCCGGTCCAGCAGCGGGCGTGATTGGTGCTGTTTCGGTAATGAAGGCAGCTGGTCTCAATCGCATAATTAGTTTTGATATGGGAGGTACCTCAACTGATGTGGCGCACTACGGTGGCGAATATGAGCGATCGCTTGAAACTAAGGTGGATGGAATTTGCATTCGCGCTCCAATGATGCAAATTCATACTATTGCTGCTGGCGGTGGTTCAATCTGTTCTTTTGAGGGTGGGCGTTATCGCGTTGGCCCTGCTTCGGCCGGTGCCGAGCCAGGACCAGCATGTTATCGTAAAAACGGGCCACTTACTGTTACTGATTGTAATTTGATATTAGGCAAGCTGCAGCCGGATTTCTTTCCCAAGGTATTTGGTCCGAAACAGGATCAATCTTTGGATGTAAATATTGTTACAAAAAAATTCAGCAAGTTAGCAGAAGAAATTCAGTCGAACAACGGAGATAAGCGTACCCCAACGGAGGTGGCAGAGGGTTTTCTTAGAATAGCAGTTGATAATATGGCAAATGGAATTAAGAAGATTTCCGTTCAAAAGGGGCATGATGTTACGGAATATGCCCTATGTTCATTCGGCGGAGCTGGAGGACAGCACGCATGCCTTGTGGCTGATGCACTTGGATTGGAAGAAATATTGGTCCATCCGATGGCCGGCGTGCTTTCGGCCTACGGTATAGGCCTTGCTCATTTACGTGTGCTTCGACAGGAAACTCTCGAGACCGGTCTTAATAATCAGCAAATAGCGCGTATCAGAAAACGTCTTGATCGTCTTTCAGCTGCTGCCAAATCTGAATTAGTAGAACAAGGCGTGCTAGGGGCGGAGGTTATCATCAAGAAACGCCTATATCTTAAATATGTTGGGACAGATATTGCTGAACCCGTTAATTTTTCAAAGATGGAGGTAATGAGGACAGATTTTGAAGCTGCACACCGAAAACGTTACGGTTTTACCATACCCAAAAAGGAATTGATTGCTGAGACTTTAGAGGCGGAAGTAATTGCGAGATCTGAAACTCCAATCAAGCGGGGGTCTGACAATAAGCCTTCTGCCGCAAAAGCTGCTGCAGTAAGACCAGTCACTTTCGATGGGATGGTATACAAAACCGCAGTTTATCGGTTTGAAGACTTAACGCCTGGGGTAAGGTTTGATGGACCCGCAATTATTGCGGGGCAGCTTGCAACAACGGTTGTAGAGCCAGGCTGGCAGCTGCGAATGACGGAGAATGGAGTAATGAGGCTTCGGCGTGTCACACCCCGTAAAACAAAATTTTCCATCGGAACTGAATGTGACCCAGTAATGCTCGAGATTTTCAACAATCTTTTTGTTTCAATAGCGGAACAGATGGGGTTTACGCTTCAAAATACTGCTTCGTCTGTGAATATAAAAGAGAGGCTTGATTTTTCTTGTGCGCTTTTTGATTCGAAGGGGCATTTAATTGCAAATGCACCGCATGTACCCGTTCACCTGGGATCAATGAGTGAGAGTGTCCGTTCTGTAATATCAAATAACAAAGAATCCATCATGCCGGGCGATGTATTTGCTCTGAATGCACCATACAATGGCGGTACACATCTTCCAGACGTCACTGTCATAACACCGGTATTCAATAAATCTGGATCCGAAGTACTATTTTTCTTGGGTAGTCGCGGCCATCAAGCGGATATCGGAGGTATTACGCCAGGTTCTGTGCCCCCGTTGAGCCGGAGCATTGAAGAAGAGGGGGTCGTGATTGATAATTTCAAGCTTGTAAAGCGCGGTTCTTTTCAAGAACAAAAGTTTCGTGATTTGTTAGGCCACGGGAAATATCCGGCACGAAATCCCGACCAAAACATCGCTGATATCAAGGCGCAGATTGCCGCAAATGAAACGGGAGCTTCAGAGATTTGGCGCATGATCGATCATTTTGGCCTTGCTACTGTCCAAGCTTATATGGATCACGTGCAGATGAACGCTGAGGAAGCAGTCAGAAAAATAATAAATATTCTTGAGCCCGGTGAATTTGTGTGCACTTTGGATAACAACTCTGCAGTGAAAGTACGCGTAACAGTAGACCGTGACACGCGAACGGCAAAAATTGATTTTACCGGAACTAGTGGGCAATGTAGTACGAATTTTAATGCTCCTCTGGCGGTTTGTCGGGCTTCGGTGCTTTATGTGTTTAGGACATTGGTATCTTCTGAAATTCCTATGAACGAGGGCTGTTTAAAGCCATTGAAATTGATAGTTCCCGAGGGATCAATGCTCAATCCCCGATATCCAGCTGCTGTGGTTGCCGGTAATGTTGAGATTTCACAAGCCATAACTGATGCTCTTTATGGAGCCCTTGGCATAATGGCCGGTGCTCAAGGAACTATGAATAATATTACATTTGGAAATGAAAATTATCAGTACTATGAAACTATATGTGGCGGTTCAGGTGCAGGAGTGTTTCGTGGGGTCGGCTTTAATGGTGTCGATGCAGTGCAAACTCATATGACAAACTCAAGACTTACTGACCCGGAAGTGCTGGAATCGCGTTTTCCGATACTGGTAGAAAAGTTTGAAATCCGCGATGGGTCCGGTGGGGCCGGGAAATGGCGTGGTGGGAATGGAGTGCGTCGAAGACTTCGATTTGAGGAAGCCATGACGCTCTCTATTTTATCGGGGCGGCGCAAAGTTGCCCCGCATGGCCAAGCGGGGGGTTGCCCCGGTAGCGTAGGGCAAAATTGGATTGAATATGTTGACGGTAGGCGCAAAGGTTTGCCAGGCTGCGTCAGTTTAGATGTATCGCCGGGCGATGTGTTTGAGGTCGAGACACCTGGGGGCGGCGGTTTTGGGAAAAAATAGTCTCCATCTCCTCAATTATCAAAGTCGTATCCTTCGCATTAACGATTTGCGTGTGAACAAAAAAAATTGATCATGTTTTCTCGTTTTCTCACCTTATTAATTTTGATTCTGTTTTGGCATTCTGCATCGCTCGCTGACACAACGTTTCTGAGTGTTCCAAAATCGGGAAGTTCTAATTTCGAAGTAGTTCGAAATGGCAAAGTCCTAGGTCACCATAGATTTAAGTTTATTACAAATCAGCAACGTCTCAAAGTAGGGGTAAGTGCAGAAATAAATTATCGTCTGTTCTCTATACCGATTTATACCCATAGCCACGTAGCGACGGAGATATGGCAAGATGGGCGTTTGATATCTATGGAAGCCACAACAAATGATGATGGTGAGAGATTAGTTCTCTCTGTTCAGGTGTCAGATGACGGGCTTATAATTGAAAGTCTTCAAGGGCGAGAAAAATTACCCGGAACAACGCTACCCGCCAGTTTCTGGAGTGCGGCGATGTTAAATTCTGAGACCCTATTCAGCACCCTTCGTGGCGGGATTCTGCCCATAGAGGTTGAATATATTGGCGATCAAATCTTGGAGGTAAAAGGCGAGCCTCGGCCCACAAAGCATTATAGGATGACAGGGGGCGTTGAGCGCGATCTTTGGTTTGATAGCTCGGATAATATGTCGTTGGTGTACCTCAAATTTGAGGCAAAAGACGGGTCCATTGTGGAATACCAGCTCAAATGAGGGTGAAAGCTGCTATGAATAATGCACGTGCATAGCCGTTTTCCAAGCCTCGAAAGTTCGCGTGGAATTGGTTTTATATTATTGTAATTGATCATTAATATTAAATCTTGCGGTATATAAATAACGGAGCTGAGTAGTGCCCTGAGCTATCCTTCTCTAGTAGCCGGTAGTACCGATTTTTTTCTACCGCTTCAAAGGACAGTCGTTCGAGCACGAAGTTCAATCCTGTGGTAGCCATTGCCTCCATGTTTTCAAACTGCACCATCATTTGGAAAAACGTAAGAACTCCACCCTTTTTAAGAAGATTAGGGGATTCAAGGAGAAATGGTACCATTGGAGGCATTAAGGTGTCGAAATATATACCATCAAAAGGGCCTATATCGCCAATAGCATCTTGCCAACGTTTTGCTATGATATTGATTCCATTTTTATCTCGGGCCCAAGCTCTTGCCCTACGAACCACTTGAGGGTGCGCTTCAATTATTGAGTGCGTGGATACGTCGTGGGTTTGAATTGCTGTATCAATAATCGCCATTCCATGACCTACATTCAGAACATCACCGCTGTTTATAGTGATAATTTCTGCTGAGCGTTCCATTATAGGGCGCTCCCATTCCATCATTACTTCAAACCCGTCCGGTAATAATATTTCATTGTCAGTAAACGTTAGATCTGTTTCTAAATATGATTGTTCCGATATTTCATCTCCTTCGTAATCAGGCGCGCCGGACATTACAGACCGATGCATCGAAATGGCATTATCTAAATTTCCCGGGCAATGAATCGTTGCACCGACATTGTGGAATACCTCCTGAAGATCGCCGGGTATTTTGGTGGCTTCCGCGAATGCTGTGTCGGCTTCGGAATATTGCCCCTTTGTCATTAAAATTTCGCCAATATTTCGGTGGCATTCACGCAAGATCGGGATCGCGTCGATTGCCTCACGGTATGACGCCATGGCAGAATTAAGGGCACTCATATTTTTAAATTCGGTTTTAGAGTCGAAATAAGGCACTTCATAATCAATGATTGTCTCACCGAATTCTTTATGAACTGAAACTATATCAGGTGATAGTGTGATAACTTTGAGGAATTTTTCGATTGCGTGATCAGCTCTCCCTTTTTCTAAAAATAAAACAGCAAGGTTGAAATGGGCTTCTGAGCATGTTGGATCCTCGGTTGCCGCTTCAGAGAACGACGCTTCTGCACTATCTAAACGACCAGCTTCAGCATGGAGTCTTCCCATCCGTAGATTCTTCGTAATGCTCTTCCTTTTTTTGTTCATCGTTGCCTTTTCGTTCAAACGCATTGCCCTGTCAAGTCGCACAGGATAATTTAGGTGCTATGGTAATACCAAGTAAAGCTAGCTTTCAGCCTGTTTTAGAAGATGCGCTGCGTGCGCTCCTGGGCAAACGTTTGACAACAGCTCCCGCTGTCCTTGAGCACCACGGTAAGAGTGAGGGACACCATACAACCCAGCCACCAGACGCAGTCTGTTTTGCTAACAGTACGGAAGAGGTATCTGAAATTGTGAGGCTCTGTGCCGAGAACAATGTTCCTATCATACCTTATGGAACAGGCACGTCATTAGAGGGGCACGTTCAAGCAGTTAGAGGCGGCGTCTCTATTGCTTTGACCCCTATGAATAAGATACTTGTTGTAAATGTGGAGGACTCAGACTGCCGTGTTCAGGCGGGAGTCACTCGTAAGCAATTGAATACGCACCTCCGTGATACCGGGCTTTTTTTCCCGATTGATCCTGGCGCCGATGCCTCAATTGGAGGTATGAGTGCAACTCGAGCAAGCGGCACCAATGCTGTTCGATATGGAACTATGCGAGAGAATGTGCTCGGCCTTACAGTTGTGTTGCCTGACGGGCGGATAATCAAGACAGGGGGGAGAACAAAAAAATCTGCCGCCGGTTATGACCTAACCCGGCTTTACGTCGGCTCGGAAGGTACTCTTGGCGTGATCACTGAAGTTCAACTTCGTCTATTTGGAATACCTCAGAACACTTCAGTTGCAGTCTGTCAATATCCAAATCTCGAGGCAGCTTTAAATACGGTTATTTCCACTATTCAAAATTGTATTCCAGTAGCACGTATTGAGCTCTTAGATGAGGTCCAAATGGATGCTTGCATTCAATATTCTAGGTTAAAAGGATTCTCTGCCAGTCCAACTTTATTCTTTGAGTTTCATGGCACTGAAAAATCGGTGGTAGAACAAGCTGAAATGGTTGGCACGATTTCTAGAGACCTAGGGGGCAAAGCCTTTCAATGGGCAATAAAATCTGAAGAACGTAATCAATTATGGCAAGCACGGCATGATGCATATTATGCCGGCCTAGCATTACAGCCAGGGAAAAAGGCGCTTACCACCGATGCATGCGTGCCAATTTCACGTCTTGCAGATTGTATGATTGAAACTCGCGCGGACATTAAAAAGTATAAACTCACTGTCCCGATCGTCAGCCATGCGGGTGATGGAAACTTTCACCTTATTATCTTATACGATCCAAACGATGAAGACGAAATTGCTCGGGCTCATGCAATCAATAAACGGTTAATCCGTCGGACACTTGCTATGGGTGGTACTTGTTCAGGTGAACACGGAGTTGGCTTGGGCAAAATGCCCTATTTGCTTGATGAACACGGTGAGAGCTTAACGATCATGCGAACTTTGAAGCATGCTCTTGATCCCAACAATATTATGAACCCAGGAAAGATGATCGACTCCTAAGTGAGCGACGCTTGGGCGACCCATTTCGCGTGAAGTGCAAGAGCTTTGTCATTGTTAGGGAAACCCATCAACTGAATGCCCATTGGTAACCCGTCGAGGTCTAGCAAAGGAAGCGTAAAACATGGCGCTGCAGTGAGGGTCCACGCAATTTGAAATGAACGATTGCCGGTATTTTTTAGACCAAGAGGTGCAGGGCCGGCAGCTGTGAGCGTTATGAACCCATCACATTTTTTCCGTAGGCAAGTAATTTTTTGACGAATTTTTTTACGCTGATCAATAGCTTTGCAATATTCTAGGTGTGTTATATTTTTTGAATTTTTAATACTCTCTCGAAGTTCTTGGCTCAGTTTATCCTTCCACTGTTCATAATAATGTTCGAAGGGCCATCGACGCTCATACTGAGTGATGGTGCGCGCAACCGGGCCGACGCCTTTAAGGAGCCTTTCGAGTTCTGCTACGTGTGAATCTTTTCGGTTATCAATAATCTCTACATTCGAATCCTCAAGCTTAATAAGAAGACTCTCAAAGCCACTGCGGGTCGTTTCTTCAACCTCGGCCCAACCATCGGTATACAGTCGTATAAGACGTGATGGCTTTATACCGGCCCCAAGTTTTTCCGGTCCACTTATTCCGGAATGGGGTGCAGTTCCGCCAACAGTTTCGGCAATTTTATGAGCAACACGCCAGCAATCTTCAATGCTTCCGGCTATTGTTCCAAGTGTATCATGGCTATTAGAGATGGGGTGAATACCACCCATATTGAGTGAGGCATGCGTCGGCTTGAAGCCAAAAGCCCCACAGTAGGCAGCAGGGCGCACTACAGAACCGGCGGTTTGCGTGCCTAACCCAGCGGGCACCATTCCACATCCCACTGCTGCTGCTGTTCCACTCGATGATCCTCCGGGTGTTCGAGCATAGTCGAACGGATTTTTGGTAGGGCCAGCCGCACCAGTTGCGAACTCGGTTGTTACAGTCTTACCTAGTATGACAGCCCCGCTCTGCCTCAAAGCATACACGGCCGCAGCATCACTTTTGGATTGCCAACCTTCGTAAATGCCGCTGTTCATTTGTGTGGGCATGTCGATGGTCTCAATAATATCTTTAATCGCCATGGGGCATCCATCAAGTAAAGAGCGTGGTCGGCCCATTTTATATCTTTCAGTGGCGGCATCGGCTGCCGCGCGCGCATTTTCTATAGCTAAACAAACCCAAGCGGCAACGTTCGGTTCCTTTTTTTCAATCACATTAAGACATCTCTCAAGATAGTCGCGCGGTGTATCAACGCAATCAAGGAAGTCTGGGATTGCATTATGAAATTGAAGTAACATTGGTTTTTGCGGATTGTATTTTGGTGCTTTGGCTCTCTCCATAAATGGGGTAACTCCTTGAGTTGCTTTCAAATGAAAGTTTTCTTGTTATAACCGGCGACAAAAGAGAAAAATGTCTGTTTAAAACTATAGTTTCAGTTTTGATGACTTAATAGGAGAATGTAATGTCTGAATACAGTTTACCGTTCGCTGGTGTAAAGGTTCTGGACCTGACTGCTCATCGCGCTGGCCCCACTGCCGTACGTTTATTATCTGATTGGGGTGCTGACACTATAAAAATCGAACAACCCGAATCAATCAGCAAAGACAAGGGCAGCATTTTGGGTGCTCGAAACGGATTTGACCTACAAAACCTGCACCGTAACAAGCGGAGTATGACCATTGATCTCAAGAACCCCGATGGACTCGACTTGTTTTATGATTTGGTGAAGGTCTCTGACGTTGTTGTTGAAAACTTTCGGTCACAAACCAAACATCGCCTCAAAGTTGATTATGAAAGCTGTGCAAAAATAAACCCACAAATTGTGTATGGCTCATTGTCTGGGTTTGGGCAAGATGGCCCTTACGACAATCGTCCTGGTGTGGATCAGATTTTACAAGGCATGGGTGGATTAATGTCAGTCACCGGTATTCCTGGACAGGGACCCGTGAGGGTAGGCATTCCTATTTGCGATCTGACATCGGGAATGTTCCTCGGGTTTGGATTAGCTTCTGCTTTGTTTGAGCGTGAACGTTCGGGTAAGGGTCAATGGGTACAGACGTCGCTTTTGCAGGCAATTATCGCGATGATGGATTTTCAGGCAGCGCGTGTCTTAAAAGATGGTGATATTCCGAGACAAATGGGGAACGACCATCCCACGTCAGTACCCACAGGTGTGTTTGAGACCAAAGATGGGCACATTAACATTGCAGCATCTGGCGGTGTCCTATACGAGCGCTTTTGCAAGGCTATCAAGCGCGAGGATCTGATAGAGGACCCGCGGTTTAATGGTTTTCAGGAGAGATCCGATAATCGGGATGCACTGAGAGTAGAAATAGAGGGAGAAACACGGAAACAGACATCGGAGCACTGGGTAGATATGATGCAAGACATTGGCGTTCCCTGTGGCCCCATATACAACATGGGTGACGTATTCGAAGATCCACAGGTCAAGCATCTAGGAATGGCATGGTCGATGGAGGGTGGGTCAGCTGGCGATTTTCCGGTTGTTCGTACTCCAATTGTCATGAGTAGGACTAACGTCGAGAATCACGTTCGAAAGCCGACGCCCGACTTAGGCCAACATACTGACGAGGTTTTAAAAGAATTGGGGTTTGGCGATGACAAAATCAAAGATTTTCATGAACGCAATATTGTATGATTTGTCTTATCAAGGCTTCTCTCAAACAAAATTAATCGGAGACTGATATGGGTTTAAAAACCGATAAAATGATCGGAGAAAAAAGAAACGGTGTAGGTCACCTTATCTTCAATAATCCTGAAAAGAGAAATGCAACGTCACTCGAGATGTGGCAAGCAGCGAAAGTTGCTCTGGATGATTTCTCAAAAGATCCTGACGTTAAATGCCTAGTGGTTTCCGGGGCAGGCGATAAGAGTTTCGTCGCTGGAGCGGATATATCAGAGTTCGAAAAGGCAAGGTCAGATGCAAATGCTGCTGCTGAATACGCACGCATATCCTCGGAGGGGAAAAAGGCTTTGAAAAACTTTCCCAAGCCATCCATTTCAATGATTCAGGGGTACTGTCTTGGCGGAGGTATGGAGGTTGCTTTGTCGACAGACTTTCGTATTTGTTCCGAGGACTCACAGCTTGGTATTCCAGCAGCTCGATTGAGTATTGCTTACTCATTCGATGCAATTCATCGGCTCTGTAGCCTTGTTGGCCCATCTATTGCGAAAGATATTTTAATTACCGCGCGTCGCATAAAGGCGCCCGAGGCACTTCGTATTGGGCTTGTGAATCAGGTTACAACATTGGCTGGTCTGGAGGAAAAGGTAGCCGAATACACCCAAGCCATACTTGAAAATGCACCCCTCTCTATGCAAGCTAGCAAACTTACAGTTGATGAAATTCTTAAAAATCCGGCAGACCGAAACCTTGTTGCCATTGAAGAGATTGGTAAAACTTGTTTTAACAGCAAGGACTACAGAGAGGGTCGCACAGCCTTTATGGAGAAAAGGAAACCAGTTTTTACGGGGGAATAACATCAAGTCCCTCGCTATGTTTCTGCAAGGGTTAAATGCTCCCCACAATTGCGCAGTAATTCTAGTTGTAGCATTTTAATTCATGTTTAGGTGTGAAGTTTAATGTATTATTTGTGGGTCAGTTTTTGCACTTAGGAATAATGGTAAAGAAATTAACTATCACCTTCATGGCAGCACTGCTAATTATCGCGGCTGCTTTGACAATTGTTCCCCAATTTATCAATTGGAGTTCATACAAGCCCACTATTATTTCAGCGGTGCAAAATGCCACAGGGCGTAGGTTGACCGTCGACGGAGACATTGTGGTAACTATGTTTCCTGAACTCGCATTGAAAATAACCCGAGTGAGGTTTGCTAACGTTGCTGGGGCAGTCAAAAAAGACATGCTCGTGGCAGAAGATATGCGTATGGGCATTGCTTTTGGTGATTTGCTAAAGGGACACCTCCGATTGGTTATAACTCTCAACAAGCCTGTTGTCGCACTTGAAGTGACCAAAGACGGCAACGCTAGTTGGGATTTTGTGCCAAGGAGACAGGTAATAAAAAATAGTTCTCCGGTACAGAATGCTTTCCCGGAAAAAGATATAAAAACCAATCGTTCTCTCAAAGAGGAGTCGCGTCCGTTTGATTTGCAACTCGATAGCTTTCTTATAAAAGAAGGGGCTCTCACTTTTCTAGATGGGCAAACCGGCAAAATGGAAAGTGTGACCAACCTTAATTCGGAGGTTTCTTTCGCTTCTCTCAAAGGCCCCTTTTTTGTTAAGGGCGAGGCCGAGTTGCACAAATATCCGCTTATATTTGATATTGTAATGCGCAAGGAAGAATTTGAAAATGCCATGGCAGTTGCTGCAAAATTACATTTGAGCAGTCTTGGGAGCAAAGTCGCATTAGATGGGGTGATCGACTATTCGACTGGCTCTCCTGAATTGAAGGGTACGCTATCTGCAAGTGCAGAAAACTTCGCGACTACATATGCTTCTCTAACGGGTATCACACCGAAGTCTCTTGCAAAGAAATTTGATGTTTCCGGGGAATTAAGGGGTGGTCTTGCCCAGATCAAATTGTCGGCAGCTAATTTGAAACTAGGGTCAATGCAGGGAGAAGCGGAAACCTCGTTATCATGGAGTGACGGATTATCTGGTTCTCTTCGATTTACTGCGGAGAGCCTCGATTTCGATGAACTCTTGGCTGAAATGAATTATCCTGTGACTAAAAAACCAGGGTCAATATCATCTCAATCTCAGGAAAAGGGCGTTGAAAAAAATAGTAACAGTGAGTCTAAATCTGGCCCTTCCGGTTCTAAGGCTGTAATTCCTTCAAATATTGATTTCACTATTACGGCTTTTGCGGATTCTATAAAATATCGGTCTGAACTTTTACGCCAGGCATCCGCTAAAATTCGTTTTGCAAACGGGAAACTTCAAATTCAGCAAATAGGTATTCTTTTGCCTGGTGATAGTTCTGCTGGAATGGCGGGGACAGTCCAGCTTGTGAAGGGCAAGCCATTTGCAAACATAAGAATCCAAGTAAAATCAAAACGACTGCGCAACTTGCTGAGCTGGGCCGGGATAGAGCTACACCATATTCCTCCGTCACGATTACGTAGTTTTTCGCTTGAGATGATATTGTTTGGAAGCGCTCCAAGATTGAGGGTGCACGCTATAAAGTCAAGGCTTGATAACACGGATATTCGTGGAGGACTTTCGCTAGTGATCGGTCCAAAAATAGCATTTGGAGCACGACTTGCTATTGATCGCTTAAATTTAGATTCCTACCTGAAAGATGATGTCAGGCCCGTAAAAGGTCAGGCTCCAAGCAACCAAAATAGCAATGTGTACGTGGCACAAACCAAGACACTTTCAAACCAGAAAAAGGGGACTACTCAACTTGAATTTGCTAAAATATTGAGCGAATTTAACGCAAATATTGCGTTAACTGTCAAAGACTTATTATTTAAGAAAAATAAATTTACCAATGTTAACGCCGAATTATCTGTAATAGATGGCTTGGTAACAGCAAAGAGAATAAGTGTCCTCGATTTCGCTGGCGCATCTGGTGCAATAAGCGGTCGATTATTTGGTCCAAGAGGCACTAAAGAATCCGCAATAGGGTTTAACGTTACAGTCAATGATAGCAAGCGGTTATTTAAGTATTTTGGCGGATGGCCTCCAGCCGCTGTGCGGCGAGCTGGTAAATTTTCGGCGAAAGGCACATTCAATGGTGATTTTAGGGTTCTCAAACTTAACACCATCATGAAGCTTGGCGGTGCGGAGGCAAAACTGCGCGGGGAGTTTAGAAATCTTTTAAGTGACTTAGGTTTTGATGTTCGGGTAGGCCTGAGTACTTTAGAGACCGGAAAGTTAGCAAAAATTTTTGAACCTGGCTATCGCGTGGTTTCAGGTAGATTGGGCCCATCAGTTCTTACTTTTCGCGCGGGTGGAGATAAAAATCAGCTCTTAATATCTGACATCAAGGGAAACATAAGTAAAACGTCAATAGCAGGTACTGCAGCGTTGAAATTGGGCCATACTACGCCGAGATTGAAGGTAAATTTGAGTTTTGGAGACCTTGATTTTGACAGGTTTCAGAACCGAAACAGGAAAGGGGCGAATACCGCTACCAAGAGTCCCAACCGGATACAAACACCTAAAAGGTCTTATTCGCGGCGCAAGTTTACAGTCGGTAAGAATTCGATTGGCGTACATCCGCGGTGGTCACGGAAACAAGCTAGTTTTGAGCTTCTCAAGAATATTGAGGCGGACTTTAAAGTCCGAATTGAAAGGTTCCGCTTGTCTCAAAAACAATTGAACAGATTGGAGGCGCGAGGCAATCTCAGCGAGGGTATTCTAAACCTTAAGGTATTGAAAGCAAGAATGGGCGGTGGGTCTTTTGTTGGTGGTGCAAAATTCGACGTCAAGACTAAGATACCAAAGTTCTCACTTTCAATGAGCGCAGAAAATATTCCGGTAAATAAACTTATCCCAGAACTGGAAAAGGTACGCATTAATGCGGGCCCGTTTCGTCTTGGCGGGAAAATCAGCGGTAAAGCAAACATAAGAAATTTGAACCTACTTGCTCAAGGTTCGAGTACAGCAGAAATTATTTCGTCTCTCAACGGTGCGGGCCGCATTGATGGTGTACTTAACATTACGTTGTCTAAGGGAAGTCAGAATGTCAATAATGCGGCTGGCATCGCTGCAGTTCTGTTTGGTAACAAAGTGAAGGGACTGGGAACAATAGGCCGGGTGTCTAAAACAACGAACCGGCTGATTGGATACTTTGGGAATGCTCCTAACAAGTTCTTGGGTGATCTCACCATCTTAAATGGCACGGTTAGTACTCAGAACCTGCAATTATTAGGTCGTGGTGCAGTTTTGCTTACAGCCGGGAATGCAGCCCTCTCGCCTTGGCAGATTCAGAGCAATTCCCAAGTTATCGAGACTGGCCGCAAGGGAGAAACTTTTATAAGTGCTGCGGTTAAAGGCGATTTAGATCGACCGAAGGTAAAAATCGGTGGAAGATGGCTGAAAGCTGGGAAATCTTCCCGAACACCGGCCCAGCCCAGGAAACCCGGTCAGCCCTCTGCTTCGCAAGGAACACCTCCGAAGCCCCAAGATATTTTCAAAGGCATTTTCAAACCATAAGATTCATCGATTAGTGGTAACGGTTTTGTTTGTGATATGTTCAAGGACATAAACCCGAGCTGCACTCGATAGGTTACCTTTGCGGTCAAGATCAATTTCGGTAAGCAATTGATTCACAGTTACACCACGATCGGTGGCGAGAGTTTTGATTTGATCCCAAAAAATATTCTCTAAAGTTATGCTTGTTCTATGGCCGCTAAGATTGACAGAGTGTTTTTTGATATCTTTAGGGTCAGGCTTGTTTTTCATACGGTCTATTGCTTCAGAACTAAAGGTGACAACATATGTAAGGCTTACGTCTTCTTACCTTCAAATAAATTTTGAGAAAACGTTTTAACAGCTTTCAGGCTTGTTGAAAGATTGTCAGCCTCAGTTAGACCTGAACTCTTGCGAGGTTTAAAGCTGTGGTCGCCATCCTTAAGCCATTTAAAAAATATGTTTTCTGGAAGTTGATAAGTGCCAACATCATCTATATTTCCAAATGGATCTCGGGTGCCTTGGCAAATAAGAGTAGGCGTTTGAAGTAAGCGAAGGTGCGCTACGCGGGGTCTATCAAACTTGCCTGGCGCGTGAAAGGGGTAACCAAGGCAGACTAAACCATCCACCCCCTGTGAGTCCGCAATAATACTTGCGATTCGGCCGCCCAACGATTTTCCGCCAATAATGAGCTCCTTGGTCCTGAATTTGGAAATTATTTCCTGCCACGAGGTCATTAATTTAATTTGACGATCCGGTGGAGTTCTTTTGCCAGTCAAACGAGACCGTGCCATGTACGGGAAGTCAAACCGGACGACTCGGAATTGATCGGTTGCAAGTTCGCGGGCAAAAAAATTCATGAAGTAATGGTCCTTGCCTGCTCCCGCTCCGTGAGCAAGGATGAGAGTTCGGTCTGCTTTTAAGGCGCCATCAATGAATACGTTTAACATTATCCAAATCTCTCATAGTAGGTAAGAAAAAATTAGACATCTCCTGAGTAATAAGAAAAAACATGCCGAAGGACTCAAATTCATACCGAATTTTGCAATACACGTTTTCTCTCAGACATGTTAAGCCTCACTAACACTTATTATCCTAAAAGGGTTTTTTGAGAGATCACTGCTCCCTAGTTTATATAAGTGACCCACAAAGTTTTTCTCGTCGCTCATCGGTAATTTTTATGCACCCTTCAATCCTTCCGAAATACATCGAGTGCCACGACATTATTATCATCCCCTATCGACGGATCAGTGCTGGCAGCACGTGGCTCCTTTCGGTTGAGCTTATTTGATGGAACTGCATATGATGCAGTGTTGCTGGGTGTTTGGACATCTTGGACAACGAGTTGAAATTGTAGTTCGAAATTTACGGATGGATCTGCAAAAGCCGTCACGGCAGCGAATGGGATATGAAGTCTTTCTTGATTATCGTTAAAACTTAGAGAAACGGCGAATTTATTTTCTTCCACGTCCAAATTCCAGAACTGGTGTTGCAGCACTATGGTCATTTCGGTGGGATATTTTTCTTGCAGAAATTCTGGTATGTCGACTCCCGGATACTGAGTTGAGAACGTTACATAAATATGGTGTGAACCCGGAAGGCCGGTCTCTTGAATTTGACGTAGCGCTTCCCTAACAACGCCTTTTAACGCGGTGTCTATTAATTGGTCATATCGTAATGCAATTGAATCCATATCGTTTCTATGTTCCCAGCTATTCACTTTGTACGGTGCGATCTTCCATGAGAATAAAATCCACCGAATATTAAAAGTGGGGGGCTTCTGTTGCCCGGTGCCCCCCGAACCGCGCTTGCTTAACCGAAGTTAAGCAGCGAGGCGGGCTTCGCCCGCAAAGTTGTCGTTGGCATTTAACGACTATAGCCCGATAACGGTGGTACAATGCCGGGAACAAAGTTTGCCTTTACTACATGCGTCGATCCTATTTCGCCCCCACAGAACCACCTGACTCATATCCAATCGGTGTAATGGTGGAGGCGCCGGGTACCGCCCCCGGGTCCGCAACGCTTATTCCGCAAACCGTTTAGCGCCATAGCCGGTGAACCGGCACCTCAACTATAGTTTGAATCAGAAAAGATATAAATAGTTGAACAAAAATTTAACTTTTTTCTTAACTTAAAAATATCTTCCCCATCTTTCACCTAATTCACAGTATTTTACGGTTTTTTTCATACAAATTGTCAGGAATAAAATACAATTATGCTGCAGTACTTAGACATGTTACGTTACGTTAAAACCGAAGGGGTCTTTAAAAATGACCGCACCGGTGTTGGTACCCATTCAATATTTGGGTATCAAATGCGCTTCGACTTGGGTAGAGGGTTTCCTATACTAACTACCAAAAAGCTACACTTAAAATCCATAATACACGAGTTGCTCTGGTTTTTAAGCGGTGACACCAACATCAAATATTTGAATGATAATGGGGTTTCGATCTGGGATGAGTGGGCCGACGAATATGGCGAGCTCGGGCCAGTTTATGGGCATCAATGGAGATCGTGGCCGAACCCGAATGGAGGTAGTATTGATCAAATTACGAAGTTGTTGGAGCAAATTAATAACAATCCTAACTCACGACGGTTAATCGTTTGTGCGTGGAACGTGAGTGAAGTTGACAGAATGGCCTTGCCCCCCTGTCATTGCTTGTTCCAGTTCTATATTGCTAATGGAAAACTCTCTTGTCAGTTGTATCAACGGAGCGCTGACATATTTCTGGGCGTGCCATTCAATATTGCCTCATACTCTTTATTAACTGGAATGATAGCGCAAGTATGCGGCTTAGAACTCGGCGATTTCGTCCATACGTTTGGAGATGCACACATCTACTCCAACCACCTTGAGCAGGCCGATGAACAGCTAAGACGAAAGCCTTACGACTTGCCGAAGATGTTTTTGAATCCAGATGTGAAGGATTTGTTTGCTTTTAAGTTTGATGATTTCTCGCTTGAAGGTTACAAATTCCATCCGCACATTGCTGCAAAAGTAGCGATTTAAGGGCCGATGACACTCTCGCTTATAGTTGCGATGGCTAAGAACGGCGTTATCGGTCGTGGTGACGCGTTACCATGGCATATTCCGGAAGATCTGAAACATTTCAAGTCAATTACAATGGGTAAGCCAATAATCATGGGTCGTCGGACATGGGATTCGCTGGGAAGAATATTGCCAGGTCGTCCACATATTGTGCTAAGCCGAGATCCAAATTTTGCCGTTGATGGGGTGTCCAGCGCGCATACTTTGGAGGATGCGCTAACTATAGCTGAAAGTTTAACAGAGCATGAAATTATGATTATAGGTGGAGCAGAAATATATCGCGCAGCACTCTGCTACGTGAATTGTATCTACCTCACGGAAATCCATAGATCTATATCTGGCGACACATTTTTCCCTCGATTTAATCGTGATGCTTGGATTGAAACGGAGCGCCAAGGCCCTTTTCAAGATGAGCAAAGCGGCTTAACGTACAGCTTCGTGACGTTGCTGCAGGAATGAAATTTGTTCAAACCAGCATATGCGGCTTCGTGGAAGGAACTTTCACATCATTCTGTGATAAAAATCAATAAAACCGATATCGAAATTGCCTAAGCCACCTTACACTGTTTTCCCAAACTGCGGGAACACATCCGATATGAACGTCAAACGATATAGAACGGAAGATAGCTGGTCTGCCTATCCAAAATTGCAACTCATTTTTCGATAATTATGTTAGGGGCAGGCCGTGAGTCTGCCGAATCGTCTTCCAAAATTGCCCAAACCTTGCTTGCAATTGAGAGAAAAACCTCCGAATTTAAACTTGCTGGGTCACTTACGACTACGGGCGCCCCACCATCTGAGGTCTCGCGTATTTGCATGTGGAGCGGAATTTCACCCAGAAATTGGACGTCAAGTTTTTCTGCTTCCGCTCTCGCGCCTCCATGACCAAAAATATCAGCTTGGTGGTCGCAGTTAGGGCAGAGAAAATAGCTCATGTTCTCGACTATTCCGAGTACAGGGATCTCAACCTTACGGAACATATTGAGACCCTTTCTGGCATCAATAAGCGCTATATCTTGGGGCGTAGAGACAATAACGGCTCCTGCTAGCGGCACTTGTTGCGCCAGTGTTAATTGCGCATCCCCAGTTCCCGGCGGCATATCAACTACCATAATGTCACAATCGCCCCATTCAACATCTCGCATGAATTGTTGCAGAGCGCTCATCACCATGGGGCCGCGCCAAATCATGGGGGTTTCCTCTTCAACCAGGAAACCCATTGACATTAATTTTAAACCATATTTTTCAATGGGCTTGAGTTTTTCCCCGTCGCCGCCTGACGGTTTTTCGCCCGCCAGACCCATCATTCGAGGTTGCGATGGACCATATATATCGGCGTCTAACAAAGCTGTTTTCAAGCCGATTGTGTTAAATGCTAATGCGAGATTTGTGGCTACTGTTGATTTTCCGACGCCGCCCTTTCCGCTTGCTACCGCTATAATATTTTTAACCCCTGCAACCGATTGCTTGTTTGATGGGATGGTTTTTTGAGGTTGCGCCTGTGGGCCTGCATCTGTCTTATTCTGTGAGGCAGCACGGTGAGCAGTTAAAACTGCGGTAACGGAAGCTACACCATTGATTTTATTCACAGCCGTAGTTGCTGCGCGCCGAACTGGTTCCATTTCGGCGCCTTTATCTGGTTGAACTTCGATTGAAAAACCAACGTTGCCATCTTTGATCACTAATCCGCTGACCATATTCAACGTTATTAAGTCTTTGCCGCTAGCCGGTTCTTTTACAGTCTTTAAAGCTTCTACAATTTGCGCTTTTGTTACTGAAGACATTGTTGAAATTCCTTTCGACCGCTCTAATATGATGTTGGCGGGGTAAGCGCAACAATTTCGTTATTTGCGCATTTGTGCTCGCAGTGTCATATATGGTTAGATTGCGCAGAGTTAAAGGTCTGTATTGGCTCGAACAAATTAATTACGACGGGGAAAAAGTATGCCTTGGCAAAATCAGAGTGGCGGTGGAGGCCCATGGGGGGGCTCCGGCGGTGGAGGACAGGGACCATGGGGCGGTGGCAGCGGTGGCAGTGGGACCCCTCCAGACTTAGATGAGGTGTTGCGCAAAAGCCAAGACCGCTTGAAACAAATTTTTCCGGGAGGCGGCTCTGGAAAGCTTCTAGCTTTAATCATTGCCGGTTTAATAGCCGTTTGGCTTGCTACCGGTTTCTATCGTGTCCAAGCAGATGAGCAAGGCGTAGAAGTGCTATTTGGCAAGGTCGATCGGACAAAACAACCTACCCCACCTGGTTTGCATTACTTTTATCCGGCTCCTTTTGGGGAAGTCCTTACTCCGAAGGTGACGCGCGTGAACAGGGTCGACGTTGGCTACATAAGCCGAACTGACCGTCGAGGTGGTCGAGGCTCTCCTCAAGATGTCCCAGCTGAAAGCTTGATGCTAACTCAAGATGAGAATATCGTTGACATGGATTTCGCTGTTCTGTGGCGCATTAAAAATGGTACAGATTATTTATTTAACATACGAGACCCAGAGGGCACAGTCAAAGTCGTAGCTGAGAGCGCTATGCGCGAAGTCGTAGGGCAAACATCGTTTGATGATGCAGTGACGGTCGGGCGTGAGCTAATTCAAAGTCGGACCAAAGCGCTGATGCAAAAATACCTCGATGATTACAAATCGGGCATCGACATCGTGAATGTACAACTCGAGCAGTCCGATCCTCCAAAAGAAGTCATCGATGCTTTTAACGACGTACAACGTGCGCGCCAAGATCGCAGCCGAATGAGAAATGAGGCTGAGGCTTACGCGAACTCGATAGTGCCTGAGGCGCGAGGTCAGGCGGAACAAAAAATAAAAGAAGCAGAGGCCTACAGAGAGCAGCAAATTCAGGAAGCAACTGGTGAGGCAAAGCGGTTCGAAGATGTGTATGCGTCTTATAAAGCGGCACCCGAGGTCACAAAACGGCGTATGTATTTAGAAGTGATTGGTCAGGTCTACGGAGATGCTCAAAAGGTCATTATAGACCAAAAAACCGGGCAGGGGTCGGGTGTGGTTCCCTATCTACCTCTGCCAGAAGTTCAGCGCCGAATTCGTGAAAGCTCGGAGGAACGGAATGAGCAGCTTAACGAATCAGATGCGCAAACCACACCGAGTCAGCGGTAAAGGGGTAGTAGTATGAAGAGCAAAAAACCAGTCATCTTTGGCGTATTCGCACTCGTTACATTGGTAGTGATTTCCCAAACCTTTTTTACTGTCCATGAAACGCAGCAGGCGATAGTTCTCCAATTTGGAGATCCCCGTGCAGTGAAAGATAAACCTGGTCTGCATTGGAAAGTTCCGTTTGTGCAGAACGTTACGTTTTATGAGAAACGGACCCTCGATCTGGACCCACCTCCTTTTGAGGTTCTTTTGACCGACAAAAAGCGTATAAATGTAGATGCTTTCGCACGGTACAGAATTGTAAATGCGTTGGAATTTTTCAAAACCGTTCAAAACGAAATAGGTGCCCGCGATAGGTTGGCAGCACTTGTTAATCCGGCACTGCGTGCAGTAATCGCTCGGGTTTCACTTAAAGAAGTTCTGTCCGCGAAACGTACTGACCTGATGGAGCAAATTCAAAAAGATATCGAAGCCGATGCATTGCGGTTTGGTATCAAGATTGTTGATATACGAATAGGTCGTACGGACCTGCCCGAACAAACTAGCCAAGCGGTGTTTAACCGCATGCGTACAGAAAGAGAGCGCCAGGCCCGTGAGGCCCGTGCTGAGGGTAAGGAGATCGCTCAAAAAATACGCGCTCAGGCTGATAAGGAACGTACCGTTATATTAGCTAATGCTGAGCGAGATGCTCAAATCCAGCGTGGCCAAGGAGAAGCCGGTCGTAACAATATATTGGGGGAAGCTTATGGTAGAGACCCCCAATTTTTTGCATTTTACAAGTCGCTGGAACAGTATCAGAAGGCTTTAATCGGAAATGATACAACTATGGTTTTAAGTCCGGATAGCGAGTTTTTTAGATTTTTTAACAACTTCAATCTTGGGAAGAAAAGGAAGTAGTAAGAAGGGCTGCATGTTCCAGCTCATATTTTTAGCGGTGGCTTTATTTCTAGCGATTGAGGGCGCTATTGCTGCTTTTTGGCCAGGTTGGACGCGTCGCAAAATGGCGGATCTACAGGATGTGCCGATAAAAACGTTGGGTTTTGTCGGGCTCTTTTTTGTTGCTTTCGGCGGAGTGCTCGCTGGCATAACTGATGGCATACTGCAAATAGCTTGCCTCACCATTGTGTTGGAGGGCACACTCTACGGTTTGTTCCCAGTAGTTATGAAAAGGGCTATGCATCACGGCTCTAAGGCCAGCATGGCAGTTGTAAAAATATGGGGAGAGACGGCATTAGGTATCGGGGCAGCTGGCCTCGCAATTTTTATATGACTTTAAGGCACTTCACGCGCCATATTTCAGCCACTGTTTTGGGGTCACTAATATGTTGTGCGTTTTAGATAAGTTTGCATCCGTCGGCGGTGCACATGTTAAGAGGCGAGGAAGTGTGGTTGTAGTGTGTAAATCTCTTCGCACGCTGTTTTGAATATGGAGGAGCCAATGAGCCGAATAGGTTCGATTAGATTAACTTTTCTTAAAGCAGCTTTCATACCTGCTTTTTTAAAGTTGATGATTTTTGCTGCGGTAATGTTTCATTATCCATCGGCGCTGGCACGCAGCGCGCCTGACAGTTTCGCTGATTTGGTAGAAAAAATGTTACCTGCGGTGGTAAATATCTCGACAAGCCAAAAGGTAACTCGGAAAAGTCCTCAGGGCTTTCCAGATTTTGATCTTCCTCCGGGATCTCCATTCAAGGAGTTCTTTGATCAGTTTAAACAACAGCGTAAAGGTTCTCCTGAGCCTAGTGAAAAGGCTACCTCCCTTGGCTCTGGTTTCGTTATAGATAGTAGCGGCCTGATTGTGACTAACAATCACGTTATCGATGGGGCTGATCAGATCACAGTAGTTATGAAGGATAAGAGGCGTCTGGAAGCGAAGGTGGTTGGAAAGGATGAGAAAACAGACTTAGCCTTGCTAAAGGTTGAATCGGCAAAACCTCTACCTGCGTTGGAATGGGGCGACTCAGATAAAGCTCGTGTTGGTGATTGGGTGCTTGCTATAGGTAATCCGCTTGGCTTGGGGGGGTCGGTTTCTGCCGGCATAATTTCAGCTCGCGGACGTGATATTAGGTCCGGTCCGTATGATGACTTTATCCAGACTGACGCTCCTATAAATCGGGGAAATTCAGGGGGACCCTTGTTTGATATGAAGGGCCGTGTGATAGGCATTAACACGGCAATACTGTCTCCAAACGGGGGTAGTATAGGCATAGGATTTTCAATACCGTCACAATTGGCTAAGGGCGTCATCAGTCAACTAAAAAGATTTGGCGTTACAAAACGTGGGTGGCTTGGCGTGCAGATCCAGACTGTTTCACAGGATATTGCTGACAGCTTGGGCTTGAGCGAAGTTTACGGTGCGCTTGTAGCTGGCGTGGTGAAAGGGAGCCCCGCCGATCGTGCCGGATTTAAGAGCGGGGATGTGATATTGAAGTTTGATGGAAAGCGAGTGGATGAATCACGCCGTTTGCCACGTATGGTCGCTGAAACTAATGTCGGAAAGAGTGTCCGAGTTGTCATTTGGCGTAACAAACGAAACCGTCAATTATATGTGCAACTCGGTGAACTCGAGAAGGTAGACCAGACAGTCGCTCGTACTGGGAAACCCCGTACAAATGGTAAAGTGAGCAAATTTGATGCCCTTGGGCTAAGTGTGGCACCAGTAAGTGATGATCTCGTCAAACGCTTCAAATTACCCGACTCAGCAGAGGGCGCCGTTGTCACTGCGGTAAAACCAGGCAGTTTGGCAGCTGACAAAGGATTGAGGCCGGGATCAATCATCGTCGAAGTGAATCAAGTTAAGATAAAAAATCCAAAGGACTTTTCTGCAGCTTTGGAAAAAGCTAAAGGTTCAAATCAAAAGTCAATTCTACTTTTGATTAAAGAAGGAGAAGAAGTACGATTTGTTGGCTTGAAGTTAGAGAAATAGAGAATTTTTAATTGTGCAAAAAAGACACGCCAACTAGGGTAGGTTTGAACGGGCATTTTAGCTTCGTGCATATAACATCTATAAAGTGTTTGACCCAAAATGCCATTCAATTTGTTTAAACGTCCTTGTTTGCGATGGCCTAGTTGCACTCGTACCTTTTTTAAAGCAGGGTTTTTCGCTTATTGAAAAAGAGTTTATAACTGAGGTGGTCATTAGTCGTTCGTAAGGAATGGATTTATGGTACAGGTTGATAGTGTGCCACCACTCACTTTTCGTGAACAGGGTGTTGTGGCATTGATCAGCACAGGGCATGGAGTGACCCACTACTTGCATTCCATCGTGCTAGTTGTTAGTCCACTTATAAAAGAAAAATTTAATCTCTCTTACACTGAGCTAGGCTTATTCTTTACTATATACACAACTGGAAGTTTTTTTTCGGCAATTACTGGTGGGCCCTTTGCTGACCTTACAGGCCGGAGACAATTACTACAGGTGCTCTCGATAGCAATTTTATCGTTAGCTGTCATATTTCTTGGCTTTGCCAATGAGTATGCAGTTCTTCTGGTCCTTGGCGTATTCATAGCGTTTTCTAACCAGTTATGGCACCCTGCCGCTATTCCCTATCTCGCCACGCGTTTTCATTCTCATCGCGGTTATGTCATGTCCATTCACGGTATGGGTTCAAATATCGGTGACATCTTGGTGCCGCTCCTAGTTCCTGCAATGCTCACCGGCAATTATATGATCATTCAGCTCGAACCGATGTCCTGGCGGAATGTGATGCTCATTAATACGGTACCTGGTTTATTGATCCTTCCCCCGTTAATGGTAAGGGCGATTCGGGAACGGACCGGAGATACGAGTGAAAATAGTATAAATTTTAGCCATTATATAGCGGGTATCATTGAACAAGGGAAAAATAAGACGGTACTGGGGATAGGTTTAATAGCTGGCTTGAGGACGACGGCACAATCTGGTTCAAGAAATTTCCTTCCGGTATACTTGGTGGATCAATTTAATTGGAGTCTCACTCAAGCTGGGATCGCACTTCTTTTGCTTAATTTGGGAGGGTCGGTTGCTGCAGTGCCAGCAGGTATTGCTTCAGATCGCTGTGGTCGTCGAAAGGTTATGCTGGCTGCAATTGCCGCAGCCACAATATTCATATTAATGTTGCCTCTCTTACAGGACGAATTTTTAATAGTTATTGGAATTTGTCTAGTTGGGTTTTCAATCTATGCTACGCGTCCAGTGCTAATAAGTTGGATGATGGACACCGTGGAGAGTCAGTTTCGGGGTACTGCCACCAGTCTAATGTTTGCTACCCAGTCTGCTTTCTCTATCCCGAGCATGGCGATAACCGGCATCATAGCAGACATATATGGTATTGCTGCAATATTTTATTGGTTTGCAATCATGCTTTTGCTTGCCAATGCAGTAGTATTCTTTTTGCCGAAGGATAACCCCTAGGTACTCCCAGTAACTGTTTTCTGCATTTTTTGCATTATTCTCAATTGAGGCCTAATGTCCTTTTCTAAGTTACTGAATTCTGCAGTAGCAATATATTTTGTAGATTGTCTTTAAGCCTATGCAAAAAATTCTTGCTGCGTTCAAACTCCGGGATCCCGGGCCTGCATTCGGAATGCTAGCCGGACATGCAGCAACCCACTGGATGATCGGCGTGTTTTATATTCTTTTGCCTTTTATAAGGGAAGAATACCAATTCACTTATTTGCAAATTGGCTGGCTGCTAACCTCATTTGAGGCTGGAGTGTTAATTTTTAGCCTCGTAAGTGGCCCCGTGGTAGATATGTCTGGTCGACGTGTGGTCTTCCAGGTATGTGCTTTGGCTGTTGGGGGTTTAGCGATGGTGGCATTTTCCGTAGCCTCTAATATTTTAACATTCTGTATTCTAGCCGCATTATTGGGTGGCATGACACAATTTTGGCATGCTCCGGCTACCGCTTTCCTTTCGTTTTATTATACCTCTAACTGGGGCTATGTTGTTGGTCTTCATGGCATGGGTGCGAATATAGGAGAGGCGATTGGTCCGTTGATAGCTGGGATGGTGATTGCATCAACGACTTGGCAAATGGGAGCGCTTGTTCCAGCAGCCGCATCAATTTCTGCTGCTATAATCTTATTTATTTTCCTTATGCCGAAGGACACAGGTAAGAGAGCAAAGCATGCAAGGGGAATGTCACTCAAACAATACCTTCGTGGCTTTGTGAGTCTGCTGAAGAACTTCGATGTCATAATTCTTTGCTGTATGATGGGAATGCGCTCGACAGCACAACTGTTGATAAGAACTTTTGTGCCACTGTATATGCGGGACGTAATGGGAGCAGGCGCATCTCTAATCGGCACTGTTTATGCGGTGATGCACGTCGGGGGTATGATAGCTAATCCAATCGGTGGTTTGGCGTCAGACAATTACGGTCGTAAACCAATTTTGATCGTGGCGTTGTTAGCAGCAACAGCCATTATTCTGGTTATGACCTTAGTTGGTAACGAGATTTTATTTGTGATTGGAATAGGTTTTCTAGGGTTCACGCTTTATGCGACAAGGCCTGTGACACAGAGTTGGATTCTAGACATGGTCCCACAGAAATTACATGGTACTAGCGTGGCGGTCCGCTCTGTTATTCAATCCTTCTTTGGCCTTGCGGCCCCGCCGATAGGTGGCTGGGTAGCAGATAGTTACGGACTTTTGATGGTGTTTTATGGGATAGCCATATTATTGCTCATGGCTAATTTTCTTACCATTTTTGTTCCGGAGTGTAGGAAACCATCGGGTGCCGAATAAACCAACATCACTTATTGCTCTCAAACAGTAATTTCTGCTAGAGAAGGTTCGAGGATCCATCAAGATTCGTGCGTCTAAAAGTTATAATAGTGTTGTTTTTCACTATAAAAGAATTATTCACGACTGGACCATTCGTCTTCCGAACTGGACTTGGCGGGTGGTTGCTGGCAATCGTATTTAGTGCCCCACAAATGGGAAATTATACAAGGCTTTGAACAGGTAAGTGGATGGTAACGTGAGGGCAAAAGTGTGAGCCAAAAACGGGTTTCATTAAGTGGTAAACCTTTTGCGCCAGTAATATTACTATCGTTTGGGCATGGCGCTACACATTATGCCTTTGGCACATTTGTTATACTTGTGCCATTCATGAAACAGGCATTGGGACTTACGTATACGGAAGCCGGTTTAATTGTCTCTACATTTCATATCACGGGATTTTTGGTAAACTTCGCCACAGGACTGGCTGTTGATATGAGTGGGCGCCGAGTTTTGTTCATTATTTTATCTGCTCTTATCTGCTGCATAAGTATGTTGGCGCTGGGGTTTTCTCCATCTTTTCTTTTGATATGCATTTTCGCTGGGATGCTGGCCGTCGGCGTACAAGGTTGGCACCCGCCTGCTTTTGCTTTCTTGGCAGAGGAGTATGAGAATGCGAAGGGCATGGTCTTTTCTATTCATGTTGTCGCTGCAAATATTTCAGAAGCGATCGCTTTTCAGGTTGGCGGATTGATAGTGACATTAATTGGCTCATGGCAAGTTGCCGCTATGACGGGAGGAGTTCCGGGGTTCCTAGCAGCGGCATTGTTGGCGACTATTCTTTTGCATAAAGAAAAACGGACTAATGGAAAGCAGAGTAAGGTAATGGGATTGAGGGCCTACCTTGCCGGCTATATTGATTTATTAGCAAATATTCCGGCAATGATGGTTTGCGTTGTTAGTTCATTGCGAACGATGGCCCAAAACGGATTGCTAGTCTTCATTCCACTTTATTTGATCGATGTGCTGGGCGTAAGTGCTGCCCTGATGGGAACGGGAATGTTGGCAATGCAAATTGCTGGTGGCTTGGCCACACCAATTGGTGGATATACCTCAGATCGTTTTGGACCGCGGCCAGTATTGTTTGTATGTATCACCATTTCGTCTTTAGCAATAATTTTAGCCACAAATATCACTAACCCGACCACTTACATTTTTGTTATTTCATTGGTTGGTTTTGTACTCTTTGCAATGCGGCCTGTGCTCCAACGTTGGATAGTAGATCTTGTTCCGGGCGAATTTCGAGGCTCAGCTACAAGTGTTATGTTCAGCATGCAGGCGGCTGGCAATGCCTTAGTACCGATAGTAGGGGGGTGGATTGCTGATAACAGAGGTATGTTAGATGTATTCTATTTTTTTGCTGCCATAATGCTAGGGGCGAATATTTTGACTTTCCTCTTGCCAAAAAATAATCCTGCGAATGAGAGTTAACCAACAAAAGGCCTCGTTTCATGGCAGCTGAACCTGATTATTTTGAAAAAACCAGAAAATGGAACTCTTGCTCTACTCGCGCCGGGCACGAGATCACACATTCTTTGCGGTCACTAATATTTTAGTGCCCAACAATCAGCAATCCTTAGGGCTAAAATAATCTTGAAGTTACTAGTTTTAGGACCCCTTATTATGCAGCAGGCTTCTTTGCACATATTCTTATATTTTTCCGCCAAAATCCCGCAAATGTCAGGCAGTTAGGCTAATGTTCAAATTTGGCCTTGTTGAGGCCCTCAAAATCAAAGGACAGACTTCTATAGTTTTGGTCGGGCTTGGCCATGGTGCGGTCCACTGGGTCTACATGGTCTTCACCGTTTTGACACCATGGATTAAAATAACTTTCTCTCTCAATTATGCTGAGATCGGTATCCTTCATGCGATTTTCCACATTGCTTCTTTTGCTGCCAACGCGGTAAGCGGAGCAATGGTTGATATCTTTGGGAAGCGTGTACTATTTCAAGTGATCTCTGTTATTTCGGGCGGCATAGCTATTTTCGTATGCGGATTATCGGGTGATTTTTTAACCTTAGCTTTAATGATGGCGGTGATCGGCGCGTCCAACAATTTATGGCATCCGGCTGCTCTTGCTTTTTTGTCTCAGAAATATTCAGGAAATAAGGGCTACGCACTTTCCGTTCATTCTGTTGGAGCAAGCCTCGGTGATATTCTAGCTCCATTGATCGCCGTTTCTGTGCTGGTGGGTTTCTTCCAGTTGAGCTGGCAGGTGACCGCTTTTGCTAGCGCAGTGCCAGTTTTTATCATCGGCGTGGCATTGCTCATTTTGGTGTCACCAAAAGATACCAATAAAAATATTGGTGGGAAAGAACGTGGTATGGATAGACGTCAGTATGTGGCTGGCCTTGTCTCGCTCATTAAAAATAGAGCTATACTGGGACTTTCAGTAATGGCTGCCTTTCGAACTTCAGCGTTGTTCGTTATATTTTTTTCCCTTCCCTTATACTTGGTCGATAATCTAGGTTTGTCCGAAAAGGCGCAAGGTCTTGCAATGGCAACCATGCAGGTTGGTGGCTTTGTAACCGGACCACTCGCAGGAACATGGTCTGATAGAATTGGTCGGCGTCCTATCGTCATGGCCGGCCTGTCTGCGATTACGATTGTAATCGTTTGCCTTACCATTATCAGCGATGCAGCTATATTCGTTGTTGGAATAACTATTTTAGGATTTGCTCTCTATGCAATTAGACCTGTTACTCAAGCTTGGATGATGGACCTTGCGCCACAGGGGCATGGTGCCTCGGCAGCCAGTGTAATGTTTGCGATGCAAAGTGCGTGGACACCAGTATTGGTTGTGACTAGTGGCTTTATTGCAGATAAATATGGTCTTATATGTGTTTTTTATCTTGTCGCTGCGTCAATGCTTATGGCAAACATCGTGGCATATTCTCTGCCTAGCGACAAAAATCCTTGATGGCAAAATCCTCGACCTTATAGCCTTGCAAGTATAGAAGTGCCGTGAGGCTATTATGATTGACCCGTGTTTCAGATTTTTCAGCAACGCTTGGTTTTGCATGAAATGCTACTCCCAAGCCAGCTGTCGCCAACATAGCAAGATCATTTGCCCCATCACCTACGGCCATTGTGGCGGTTAACGGGATATTCTGTTGCTTACAGAGAGCGCGGAGACGACTTTCTTTAGCGCTACGGCCAAGGATTGGCTTGATTACCTGCCCTGTAAGCCTCTCATCAATAATTTCAAGCTCGTTGGCCTGATCAAAATCAAAGCCAAGTCGGAGACGGATGTTAGAGGTATAAAAAGTAAAACCTCCCGACACTAAAGCACAATAGGCCCCTTTTGACTTCATTGTCGTAATCAGCTGTTCTGCGCCTTCCATGAGGCGTATCCGTTTTTCCGTATTGTGTAAGGCAGAGGTATGCAAACCAGCAAGTAACTTTACTCTTTCCTCAATAGCTTTTTCAAAGTCTATTTCCCCATTCATAGCACGCGCAGTTATATCTGCTATCTGGTCGTAGATGCCTGCATCTTCAGCTAATTCATCAAGCATTTCATTTTCTATTATGGTCGATTCCATATCTGCAATAAGAAGTTTTTTTCGGCGTCCCTCTGTCTGTTGTGCTATGGCATCTAATTTCTTGTTGCTAAGTGAAACCTGATAGGCAATATCACGTGCGTCATTACAGCCTATGCCGCAGAATTTTAAATCGGCGGCAGTATTAAAGTGAAGCCATTCCGGAGTGTTGACGGTTGCTCCCATTCTAGCCATTGCTGACATAACCTCGATAACATATGACTCTTCGAGGCCAGTTTTTTCATCAATTAAAGTAAGTACTTTGTCCATAGCGTTAACATCTGTATCGTTAAGTGTCATGACACACAATGCACAATCTTCGCCAAATACTGGACTCATCATTGCCGGCCCCACAGCCAGCGGCAAATCAGCGGCCGCGCTTGCAGTTGCAATAAGATTTAATGGTGTGATCATTAACGCCGACAGTATGCAGGTATACCGTGAGTTTCGTACCTTAACATCACGTCCCTCAGTTGAAAATGAGGCGAAGGTACCCCACAAGCTGTACGGAGCACTCTCAGTTACAGAAAGTTTTAACGTGGGGAAGTGGAGGAAACTAGCGATTGTCGAGATCAAAAAAGCCTTTGATCAGTCGTCTTTACCTATAATTTGTGGGGGTACCGGTCTCTATTTAAAGGCTCTTGTAAATGGGTTGCCTCCAACGCCCTATATCCCCAATAGTGTGCGCGCCGAGATCCAAGAGCGGTTGGTTCGAGAGGGTTCTGAGTCTTTGCATTCTGAATTAGTCGCTCGTGGAGACAAGATAGCTAATCGTTTGGCTCCGGGGGATAGTCAGAGAGTATCACGGGCATTGGAAGTGTTGGTAGCATCGGGCAAATCTTTATTGGCTTGGCAGAGCATGCCGGCTATTGGGGCGAATAACAAATTTAAATTTAAAACGATTCTCCTCGACCCCCCACGCAAAGAGCTTTACGAGGTTTGTGGAAAACGATTTGAGAAAATGATTAAAGAAGGTGCTGTGGATGAAGTAAGAGCGTTTAAAAAGCTTAACTTAGGCTCCAATCAGCCAGCTTCGAGAATTTTGGGTGTGCCAGAAATTAGTGCCTATCTTGCTGGTGAGCACGATCTTGCAGATGCAGTCGCAAGAGCTCAGCAAGCGACGCGGCGCTACGCCAAACGTCAAATGACGTGGTTTCGGAATCAGATTATTCCAGATTTACATATCCGCAGGCAATATTCGGAAAGTATTTGTAATGATATCTTTTCATTTATTATAGCTAATTAGTTGACCCATTTCAGCTGAGAGCCTATTGTTTGGGCTTGTGTCGAAGAGTTTGCTTGCGCATAAACCACGAACACGGTTTCATGAAGTACCGAGCAGGCTAGTCGGATTTGAACCTGTAATAATTAATATCTGGAGAATATTGTGGCGTCTCTAAAACGCATGAATGGTGCTGAAATTGTAATTCAGTCACTCATTGACCAAGGCGTAGAAGTTGTTTTTGGGTATCCCGGAGGGGCTGTGTTGCCTATCTATGATGCGATATTTCAGCAGAGTAGCGTTCGTCACGTGCTTGTTCGTCACGAACAAGGAGCAGTTCATATGGCCGAGGGATATGCACGTTCAACAGGGAAAGTTGGCGTTGTCTTAGTAACCTCGGGGCCAGGCGCTACCAATGCAGTGACTGGTTTAACCGATGCGCTAATGGATTCTATACCAATTGTTTGTCTTACAGGTCAGGTGCCGACCCATCTTATTGGTAATGATGCTTTTCAGGAATGTGACACCACTGGTATCACGCGACCTTGCACCAAGCATAATTATTTAGTCAAAGAGCCTAAAGATCTTGCTAGGACTATTCATGAGGCATTTTTTGTAGCTCGCAAAGGTCGCCCGGGCCCTGTTGTTGTTGATTTGCCAAAAGATATACAATTTGCTGACTGTCCTTATGTGGTTCCTGAGTCTGTCAAGCCAGCGACCTACCGTCCAGCTACGCGTGGAAAAACTCGGGCAATTGATAAAGCTGTTGATTTACTTTCAAATGCCAAGAAACCTATTTTCTATGGGGGTGGAGGTATAATTAACGCTGGCCCTGCAGCATGCAAAAAATTTACGGATTTTGTGCGTGCCACTGGTTATCCGTGCACCCTAACACTCATGGGCCTTGGGGCATTTCCTGCGTCGGACAAGCAGTTTCTCGGCATGCTTGGTATGCATGGTACTTACGAAGCCAATATGGCAATGCATGGTTGCGACGTGATGATTGCTGTTGGATCTCGGTTTGATGATCGGATTACCGGGAGGCTCGATGCGTTTGCACCCGATGCCAAAATTATTCATATCGATATCGATCCATCATCCATAAACAAGAATGTTGCTGTAGATATTCCGATAATTGGAAATGTTGGCCATGTATTGGGACAATTAGCCGTCGCTTGGGATAAAAAGAAAAATCGTAAGCGTAATAGTAAAGAGCTTAAGGCATGGTGGAAACAAATCCAGGATTGGAGATCACGTGATTGTCTTGCCTACAAAAAAGACGGTGAGATTATTAAACCACAATATGCACTGGAACGGCTCCAATCGCTTACGGAAAAGCGAGATACTTTCATTACTACTGAAGTTGGCCAGCATCAGATGTGGGCCGCACAATTCTTAAAATTTGAAAAGCCAAACCATTGGATGACCTCAGGAGGTCTTGGAACAATGGGGTATGGTTTCCCTGCAGCTTTGGGAGTTCAAACAGGACACCCTGGCAAACTTGTTATTGATATAGCCGGTGAGGCATCGTTTATGATGAATATGCAGGAGATATCAACCGCAATGCAACATCATTTGCCGGTCAAAGTGTTTATTTTGAATAATGAATACCTCGGCATGGTTCGTCAATGGCAGGAACTATTGCATGGTGGGCGATATTCAGAGAGCTATGCAGCAGCTCTGCCAGATTTTGTTAAATTAGCCGAGAGTTTTGGTGCGGTTGGTCTTCGTGCAAAAAAAACCTCCGAAATCGATGATGTTATAAATGAAATGGTTGAGGTTGATAATGTGGTAATCGCTGATATTGTGGTAGATCCAACCGAGAATGTCTATCCAATGATACCGTCAGGTTCTCCTCATAATGAGATGCTGCTCGGCCCGGCAGCCAAAGGCAAAGGTTCCGGCAAGGTAACCGAAAAGGGTAAGGTGTTAGTTTAGGTAAAACAAATGGCAAAAAAAGTAGCATCACGCACAAAGAATGTGAAACCGCAACCCGGGTCTGCCTATTTTATGACCGATAGTGATCAAAGCATAGAGCCGCATACCATGGCGGTGATGGTCATTAATGAGCCTGGGGTTCTGGCCCGCGTTATAGGGCTATTTTCCGGGCGCGGGTATAATATCGAAAGCCTCACCGTAGCGTCTGTTACGCATGATAATAGTATGTCATTAATAACCATTGTTACTTCTGGTACACCAATGGTGATAGAACAAATTCGGAACCAGTTAGAACGTCTTGTACCCGTGGATTCGGTCAAAGATCTTACTCAGCAAGGTCCGCATGTTGAACGCGAGCTTGCAATGGTTAAAGTGGTAACCAAGGCAAAATCGCCTGAGCGTGCGGAAGTTCTGAGGTGTGCAGATATTTTTGGTGCTAAAGTTGTAGATACAACGACCCGGTCGTTCGTATTCGCCATGACAGGGGATACAGATAAAGTAGAATCTTTTATTGACCTTATGCGCGAGCTTGGTCGAATAGAGGTAGCGCGAAGTGGGGTGGTAGCTATTGGTAGAGGCGCCTGAAAATATCGAGGAAATTAGAGGCATCTTTTCTGAAAGCTGCAAGAGATTCATTTACTAGGGGAGTTTCAAAATGCGTGTTTATTATGATCGTGACGCAGACGTAAATTTGGTAAAAAGTAAGAAAGTTGCCATAGTTGGTTATGGTAGCCAAGGGCATGCCCATGCCATGAATCTTCGAGACTCTGGCACTAAGGAAGTGAAAATCGCACTGAGACCTAAATCTGCTAGTGCAGCAAAGGCTGAGGGTGCAGGATTTGAGGTTCTGGATGCATCAGCGGCTGCAAAATGGGCTGATGTGGTGATGATGTTATCGCCAGATGAGACACAAGGTCAAACCTACAGGGAGCACTTGGCTCCCAATCTGCGTGACGGGACGGCGCTGGCTTTTGCGCATGGACTTAATATTCATTTTAATCTCATTGAACCTCGCTCTGACATCGATGTTTTTATGATCGCACCAAAGGGACCCGGTCATACCGTGCGTTCAGAATATCAGCGGGGTGCCGGGGTGCCGTGCCTTTTGGCCATTCATCAAAATGCGTCCGGCAACTGTCATGACTTGGCTCTTTCATATTCTAGTGCCATCGGGGGCGGTCGTGCAGGGATTATTGAAACTACATTTCGAGAAGAGTGTGAGACGGATCTATTTGGAGAACAAGCGGTTCTTTGTGGCGGTCTTACATCGTTAATCATGAATGGTTTTGAAACATTGGTTGAGGCAGGATATGCTCCGGAAATGGCTTATTTCGAGTGTTGCCATGAGGTGAAATTGATCGTTGATTTAATTTACGAGGGTGGCATCGCAAATATGCGGTACTCAGTATCTAATACAGCGGAATATGGTGATTTGTCGCGAGGTCCCCGTGTGGTTGATCAGAAGGTAAAGAAACGGATGAGAAAAGTTCTTGAGGACATTCAAACTGGCCGGTTCGTTCAGGAATGGATGCAAGAATGCGCGGCCGGCCAACCGAGCTTTAAGGCGTTAAGGAGGCGTGGAGGTGAGCACGCAATTGAGGAAGTAGGGGAAAGATTGCGGTCTATGATGCCTTGGATCGCAGAAAATGCCTTGGTTGATAAATCGAAGAATTAATTTGCAGCGGAAGGATTGAAAAAATTCCTTAAAGGTAAGGAAGGCAGCCCCTTTTATTTGACTTGTTGCCAGCATGTTATTCTGAAACGAATGTGTATCATCGTTATTTATAGTCTTTGTATTGAAGACAAATGGGAATCGGTGAATAACTGTATTCCAATGTAGCGGGGTAAGTAATATCTGTTAACATTAGTTTAGTATTGGAATTTGTGCCTTTATGTCGACATGGATCTATTTGCCGGTTACTCTCCCATTTGATCAGCTCGTCTCTCAGTGCCCGTGCATTTTGGATTGATACCAAGGGTCTGAAGAGGCAAGTTGGTAAATGAGAAGAGGATGAAAGGCATGATAACAGGTACACCTGGCCAAAAGCTACAACGTATTAAGATCTTTGACACTACCATGCGTGATGGGGAACAATCGCCGGGTTGTTCAATGAACCTGGAGGAGAAGCTGCGTATCGCTGAGTACCTTGATGGGATGGGTGTGGATGTGATGGAAGCGGGTTTTCCGATTGCTTCTGTTGGCGATTTTGAGGCTGTTTCCGAAGTTTCTAAAGTTGTTAAAAATGCAAAGGTGGCCGGATTGGCGCGCTCAGGGCGCAAAGATATTGAACGCGCTTGGGAAGCTTTGAAACACGCAAAGCAACCGCGAATTCACACGTTCATTTCTACGAGCCCGCTTCATATGAAACATAAACTGCAAATGACACCGGAACAGGTGCATAGTGCAATAATTGACTCGGTAAGTCATGCTCGGAACCTTTGTGACGATGTGGAGTGGAGTCCAGAGGATGGGACAAGAACAGAAATAGATTTTTTATGCCGCTGCGTAGAGTCGGCAATCAAGGCCGGTGCTTCAACAATTAATATCCCGGATACTGTCGGCTATACTATGCCTGACGAATTCTTTGACATTATATCGGCACTCTGTGATCGCGTGCCAAATATCGATAAGGCAATAATTTCGGTCCATTGTCATAACGACCTAGGGTTAGCAGTTGCAAATACCCTCTCTGCTATAAGGGCGGGAGCTCGCCAAGCCGAATGCACAATAAATGGCATTGGAGAACGCGCAGGAAACGCATCATTGGAAGAAATCGTCATGGGTTTGAAGGTACGGCAAGATTTGATGCCATTTGATACGGCGATAGCTACGGAAAAGATTATAGGAGCGAGCCGTTTGTTGTCTTCCATCACGGGATTTGCGGTGCAGCCTAATAAAGCGATAGTCGGTGCCAATGCATTCGCGCATGAAGCAGGAATTCATCAGGATGGTGTCCTGAAGCATGCTGGTACCTATGAAATTATGACGCCAGAGTCGGTGGGGTTAACACAGTCCTCGCTCGTATTAGGTAAGCATTCTGGTCGTCACGCATTTCGAGATAAGCTTGAACAGCTTGGCTGCCAGCTTGGGGATAATGCGATAGAGGAGGCCTTTGTAAGATTTAAAGCATTGGCAGATAAGAAAAAAGACGTCTACGATGAAGATATTATAGCATTAGTTAAAGATGAGATGACGCATGCTGCCGAGTCGATAAAATTTTCGACACTACGCGTTATCGCCGGATCAGCTGGTCCACAAAAGGCTTATTTAGAGATGAAGATTGATGGTGTAATATGCTCTCAAGAGTCAACGGGGGATGGCCCCGTGGATGCTACTTTTAATGCCATTAGCGCTATAGTTCCCCACTCAGCCCGTTTGCAACTTTACCAAGTGCATGCAGTGACGGAGGGTACCGATGCTCAGGCACAAGTAACAGTTCGGTTGGAAGAGGATGGCAAAACCGTCAATGGACAAGGGGCGGATACGGATACGTTAGTGGCTTCAGCAAAAGCCTATATAAATGCTCTGAATAAGCTTGCAGATAAGCGTTCCAAGACTGCACCTGAGATGCTTAGCGCGTGAAGAGTGCATATACATGAAAAAAATAGTTTTTTCATAACGCGTAGCAGCGTACAAAGGTTAGTGGAGGAGCTAATTTAATTATGTTTTCAAAACTCCTAGGAATGCTTTCAGCCGATATGGCAATCGATCTCGGTACTGCAAACACACTTGTGTATGTACAAGGGCGAGGTATCGTTTTAAATGAACCATCAGTGGTGGCAATCTCCGACTTTAAAAATAAACGCCAGGTTCTAGCTGTGGGTGATGAGGCAAAAATGATGCTCGGTCGAACACCGGGCAATATAGTTGCCATTCGACCACTGCGCGATGGTGTTATCGCAGATTTTGAGGTGGCGGAAGAAATGATTAAACATTTCATCCGCAAGGTCCATAATCGACGCAGTTTCGCCTCCCCACAAGTGATTGTTTGTGTTCCATCTGGCTCGACTGCGGTTGAACGCCGCGCTATTCAGGAGTCAGCGGAGGCCGCAGGTGCTCGGCGTGTATTTTTAATAGAAGAGCCCATGGCAGCTGCGATAGGTGCTGGCTTGCCTGTAACGGATCCAACTGGCTCAATGGTAGTAGACATCGGAGGCGGCACTACGGAGGTTGCAGTTTTATCGCTGGGCGGCATTGTCTACTCGCGCAGTGTGCGGGTAGGTGGTGATAAGATTGATGAAGCTATAATTGCCTATATTCGTCGCAACCATAATCTATTAGTTGGGGAAAGTAGCGCGGAACGGATAAAAAAAGAGATCGGTACTGCTTGTGCTCCTGAAGATGGTGAGGGTCGTGTTATGGAAGTCAAGGGGCGTGACCTCATGAATGGAGTTCCGAAAGAATTGGTCATTAGTGAGAGACAGATAGCTGAAAGTTTGGCTGAGCCTGTTGGTGCGATTATAGAAGCAGTGAAAGTGGCACTTGAACATACTGCGCCTGAGTTGGCAGCGGACATAGTCGACAAAGGTATAGTGCTTACGGGTGGAGGAGCATTACTTGGGAACTTAGATTACGTCCTGAGGCATGCAACTGGGCTGCCTGTTTCCATTGCAGACGATCCACTCTCCTGCGTGGTTCTTGGTACTGGCCGTTGCTTAGAGGAAATTAAAACACTCCGGAATGTTCTAATCAGCATGTATTAAGTTCCCGTTATTTTTTGTAAGGTAGCGTGGCTCCATTTTATTCCCCTCAGAAGGAACATAGGGAGAATAGAGATTGAAGTATAATAGGGGTAGCGTTCTCAGATTTGCGGCGCCGGTGCGTAATGTAGCTCAACGGTTTGCTTATATATTTCTATTGTTCGGCGCCCTTGCAATAATTGTTATCGGGCGTGCCGATCAACAAATTTTTGAACGTGTTCGTGTATCTGTTACGGATGTTGTTGCGCCGATATTGGATGCTGTATCTCGTCCAGTAGCTACGATATCAGAAATTATCGAAGAAGCCCGGTCGCTCACAAAGATTCGAGAGGAAAATGGCCAACTTAAACTTGAAAATGCCCAGCTTATTCAGTGGCAGAGCGCGGCTCGCGCGTTAGCTTTAGAAAATGAAAAGTTACGCCAACTTCTAGGATTCATTCCAGATAACGTGGCCAAATCGGTAACTGCGCGGGTAATTGGTGACTCAGGCGGTACATTTGTGAGAAATATTTTGATAAATGCTGGCCGCCGAGCTGGTATAGCAAAGGGGCAGGCTGCTCTGGTTAATTTTGGGCTAATTGGACGCGTGCATGAAGTTGGTGAACGATCTGCGCGGGTCTTACTGATTACGGACCTAAATAGCCGAATTCCCGTAGTTGTTGAGTCGACGCGCCAACGAGCTGTTCTTGCAGGTGATAATTCGGATAGACCTCGCCTACTGCATCTACCCGATAACGTGAAAATAAAGAAGGGTGAACGCATAGTCACTTCTGGACATGGTGGTGTTTTTCCACCGGGGTTACCGGTTGGTATTGTTGCTTACACCACAGACAATGCCGTAGTTGTTCAACCTTTTGTTCATGGGGAAAAGGTTGAATTTGCCCGGCTTATCGACTTTGGTTTGACAGGAGTGCTTACTGATTTAGAAAGACGGAACAAGGCGGCGGTAGGGCAGTGATAGACCGAAACAGTGTGTGGTATAAGATCGATTTTATTGCTCGAAGGTCTACTCCTTTTTTGTTGACAATAGTGCTTGTTATTATTGCACAGGCCCCTCTAAAGGTGTCGGGTGTAGCGCCAGTGACGCTCTCCGTAGGCCTCATTTCTGTTTATTATTGGGCATTGCATCAGCCAAGCATATTGCCAGTTACGGCTGTATTTTTTACAGGGTTATTACAGGACATATTGGCATTTACGCCCATGGGACTCGGAGCACTTTCGCTAGTTATTGTTTATGGAGTAATGGTTTCACAGCGCAGACTCTTCCATGGGAAATCATTTGTCTTCGTTTGGTGGGGTTTCGCTATGACTGCGTTAGCGGTCGGAATTATCCGCTGGCTTTTAGTGTCAATGATTGAAGGGGAAATAGTTCTGCTCATGCCGACAGTTGTCGAGTGTGTGTTGACCGTCACCCTATACCCAGTATTCGGTTATTTTTTTGTTTTAGTCCATCGATCTCTATTACAAGAAAACTAAAACGATGCTGGAAACTAAACAAGATCAAAGTCAAGATAAGATATTTAATCGTCGAGCTGTATTGCTTGCTGCCGGCCAGTTAACGATATTTGCTGGCCTAAGTGCACGAATGTATTACCTTCAGGTTCTCGAAGCTGATCGTTACCGAGTGCTTGCTGAGGAAAACCGTATCAGTTTAAGGCTTTTACCTCCGCCTCGCGGCGTGGTACTCGACCGTCGTGAAACCCCACTAGCAATAAATGTTCAGATCTACCGCCTAGTAGTGGTTCCTGAGCAAGCAAAAAATATGGATGAAATGCTAACGCGGCTTGCGCGACTTGTAAAAGTCAGTGATCATGATCGACGGCGAGTGCGGCGGGAAGCACGCCGGCGCCGAGCCTTTGTTCCAATCACTGTGCGTGAAAATTTGACATGGGAGGAAGTAAGTCGAATTGAAGTTAATGCACCGGATTTGCCAGGGATCACAATAGATGTCGCGCAAAGTAGATATTATCCGTACGGTGATGTCGCGGCTCACGTGATCGGTTATGTAGCCGCGGTGTCAGAGAAGGAACTAACGGGCGATCCAGTTCTTGAGCTCCCCGGGTTTCGCATAGGGAAAAATGGAATAGAGAGACGTTTTGATTTAGAACTTCGAGGCCGGGCAGGTAACACGGAAGTGGAAGTCAATGCGCTTGGACGAGTGATACGTGAGGTAAGCCGGAGAGAATGGCAGCCTGGCCTCAAAATAAATCTTACCCTAGATATTGAATTGCAGAAATTTATTTTCAAACGTATTGCAAAAGAAAGACGAGCCGCTGTGGTAGTAATGGATGTCCAAAACGGTGACGTATTCGGCATGGTATCTAGGCCAGGTTTTGACCCAAACGCCTTTAATAGTGGAATCACAGTAAGCGATTGGAAAAAACTACTTAGTGACCCCGACAAGCCGCTCACCAATAAAACTATCGCTGGGCAGTATGCTCCAGGGTCAGTTTTCAAAATTGTGGTTGCGCTAGCTGCATTGGAAAAGGGTATTCGTCCGGACATGACAGTTAAGTGCGAGGAGGTACTAGAGTTTGGGAATGAGCTATTTCACTGTTGGAAGAAAAATGGTCATGGATATGTGAATCTTGTTGATGCGTTGCGGGAGTCGTGTGATGTTTATTTTTACGAACTCGCTCAACGTATAGGAGTTGACAACATTGCAAAAGTGGCACGGCGACTTGGTTTGGGCGAAAAATTAAATCTCGGATTGCCCGGTGAACGGGATGGTTTAATTCCAACAAAGAAATGGAAGCTGAAGACGCTGCGTGCTCATTGGCTCGGCGGCGAAAGTTTGATAAATGCAATTGGGCAAGGTTACGTTCTAAGCACTCCTTTGCAATTAGCAGTTATGACATCTCGCGTTGTAAATGGTGGTTACGCAGTGACACCGAGGCTTACAAGAGCTAATGAATTTGAAGAAGTCACTCCCAGAAAAGCAACCGATTTTCCTTCGTTAAATTTCCCAGCAGATGCACTAAACCTTGTCCGTCAAGCGCTTGACGAGGTGGTAAATAATCCTGCGGGCGGCACGGCGTACAATGCACGGATCTCAAAACGAGCATGGCGAATGGGCGGCAAAACAGGCACCTCACAAGTAAGACGAATTTCGCTGCAGGAGCGGGAATTAGGAGTAAAGCAAAATGATGAGCTGCCCTGGCATGAACGCGATCATGCGCTGTTTGTTGGCTATGCCCCAATGTCCGATCCTCGTTATTCGTGCTCAGTTGTCATTGAACATGGCGGGGGTGGAGGCAAAATTGCGGCTCCTGTAGCACGTGATGTATTGCGCGAAACACAGAGGTTGAATCCAGCCGGCACACGGACCAAGGATCCGGCACGTGTGGGTGTCTCATGAGGAGCCAAACTCAATGCAAGAGAAGCGACCATGATTAAAGGCTCGCTAACCAAAGCAGAAATGAAACTAAGTGAAAAGCTTTGGCAGCTTAATTGGACCATGATTTTTTTGATTCTGGCGGTAGCTGTGATCGGCTTTTGTATGCTTTACTCCGCGGCTAAAGGAAGCCTGGACCCTTGGGCCAGCAGGCAAATGACAAGGTTTGCTTTTGGCATTATCATATTGTTTGCTATCGCCTTGACCGACATCAGAGTTTGGATGAGATATGCATATCTGATCTATGCGATTGGATTATTGTTGCTTGGTGCTGTTGAACTCACTGGCGTGGTCGGCATGGGTGCCCAGCGTTGGTTAGATTTTGGGTTCGTGCGTATACAGCCTTCAGAATTTATGAAGATTGCATTGATTCTAGCGCTTGCGCGACATTTTCATGCAATGAGCATGGAGGAGGTGGCGCGACCCATTTACCTCTTAATCCCTATATTCCTAGTTGTTGCACCAGTTATACTCGTATTTCGGCAACCAGATCTTGGAACAGCAGTCATGTTGGTAGTGGGCGCTGGTGCAATGTTTTTCATTGCTGGCGTTCGCATCTGGAAGTTTTTTGTTGTTGCTATTGTTGGGTTAGCATCAATACCAGTGGCTTGGAATTTTCTCCATGCATACCAACGGAAACGTATTCTCACATTTCTCAATCCAGAATCGGATCCGCTGGGTGCTGGATATCATATTCTGCAGTCAAAAATAGCTCTGGGATCGGGCAGTCTCTTCGGCAAAGGCTTTATAAATGGGTCCCAAAGTCATTTAGAATTTTTACCCGAAAGGCATACGGATTTTGTTTTTACCATGCTTGCAGAAGAATTTGGTCTAGTTGGAGGAGTACTGGTTCTTTGCTTGTATGCATTTCTTTTGATATATGGATTGGCAATTTCTTTAAAAAGTCGCAACCATTTTGGTCGATTATTAGCGATGGGTCTTACAACTAATTTGTTTCTTTATGTATTTACTAACATTGCAATGGTCATGGGAGTAATTCCAGTGGTGGGGGTCCCATTGCCATTAATTTCTTATGGTGGAACGGCCATGCTAAGCGTATTGATAGGTTTTGGGCTTGTTATGAATATATACATCCATAGGGATGTGCGTATTGGTCGATACTGGTCAGAAGGTGCTACTTGATAAACTCGGGTTATATTTCGACCGTTGGGTGCATGGTTCTGCAGAAACTATCCTATTTTGAAAGTTAGCATGTAAGTGTCATATATCAAATCCAACGGGTTGTGGATGAGCCGCGCCTAAAAAGCGCGAATGTTTTTGGTTTATTTAGAAGCGTTAGCTAATAAGGAATACATAGTGTCCGTTGTTTTCCATGAACTAATTTTTAGCCGGTGTGCTCTAGTTGCTGCCATTCTCTTTTTCGCGGGTGCTGACGCTTTTGCTAATCAAGAACTCAAAAATCCTTTCATTAATGATGCTACTACTGGAGCCCAAAATGCAAGTCGTACACAAGGGGTTAGAGTTGGAAATGCAGAAACAATATCTGGTAATGTTTTTGGTAAAGGTTTGGGTAAGCGACTTAATAGCGGCGACCCCATTCAATATTTCGACACAGTTAGGGTAGGTCTAAGTAGCGCAGCTGCATTGCGGTTTGTCGATAATACAGAACTTGTTATGGGTGAAAATAGCTCGCTTTTAATAAACAATCTTATCTTTAATCCCCAACTTGGAACAGCAGAGGGAGTTTTAAATATGACTTCTGGTTTTCTGCGCTATACTTCAGCGGGGCGTCGCTCCAACATAATTATACAAACGTCTTTGGCAGCGATCGGCATACGAGGTACCGTTTTCGATATTTTAGCATCCTCTTCTCATGTTGAGGTTGTTGTCCATGAGGGGAACATAGCTGTCGATAGCAATAACAAAAAAGCCGTACTGCGATCTGGTGAAGTGATTAAGTTGAATAAAGATGAAACTTTCGTGATTTCAAAATCCCCTAGTTTGGAAATAAAAAAAGCAGTACAGAATGTCTCACAAATTCTCAAACAGAGTAAGCATAGCTTTAAAATGTTTAAGACTTATGGCATCAGTAATGAGGCACCAGTATTAAGTAAAGTTCCTGCAAAATGCACTAAAAAACTCACAGGTATTGTAATTCCGAAATATTTACGAAAATTTGATAAATCAAAGTTAATTATAATGAGATTAAATACTGGAGATGTGTTTATAAAATTACTTGAACATAAAGCGCCAAGGCACATTATAAGAATAAAAAATCTCATAAGACAATGCTTTTACGACGGATTACAATTTTTTGATGTAAAGTCGGACTTCGCTGCTATAACAGGTGACCCTTTGAATAACGGTGAGGGTGGATCAGGAAAAACATTGAAATCGGAATTTTCTAAGATTCCTTTTATTGCTGGCAGCGTCGGGATGATAAGAGATCAAAAAGACCCGAATAGCGCTGATAGTCAATTTTTTATTGCACTTAAACCATTACTTCATCTTACTGGTAAATATACGAAGTGGGGCCTTGTGGTACATGGTATGGACAAAATTAGAAAGTTACCAACAGGAAGACCTCCTCAGAAGCCCGCATATATTGTGGCGATACAACTATTGTCTGATGTCCCGTTTGCAAATTTTTCAGATCGTTAGTCCCTTCTAACCCTAGTCTCCTCCGCCAAATAAAGAACAGACTAGAACCCCTAATGACCCTTACTATTGAAGTTCTCAGGGGTGATAAAGAAATTTTTCGAACAAATGGATCTTGCTATTTTAGCGATTGCTTGCGCTATGGATTAAACTACTGAAATTGCTTTACTTGAGTTGGTAGACTTTTGATGACCTTAGATAAAAAAACTAAAATTCTTATACTAATCTTTTTGTTTGTGGTGATGTTCATCTGCACAATGTTTATCCCACAACTTCCTGTAAGTAAAAGTTACCACGAATTTGCTGATTCGAGACCTTGTATGGGCATCCCCAATTTCGGTGATGTTATGTCCAATTTTCCCTTTGCACTATTCGGATTCCTGGGTGTAATCACGGTAATAAAAATGTCTGGGGAGAGAATATTTTTAGAACAGTATCATAGTTGGCCGTATTTAATATTTTTCTGCGCGGTGATCTTAGTCTCGTTGGGATCAAGCTATTACCATTTAAGCCCATCTAGCGGACGCTTATATCTCGACCGTGCCCCTATTTTATTAGGCTTCATATGCTTGTTTACTGCCTTTTTTGCTGATCGAGTTAATCAGCATGTAGGTATATTTTTGTTATTCCCATCCCTGCTTACACTGGGATGTGGGGCTTTTCTTTGGGATTTAAGCTATTTGCATGTGGGCGGAGACCTACGTTTTTATGCGTTATTGCAAATTTATGCATTCGTAGCACTACCATTGATTTGCTGGTTTTTTCCCAGGAACTGTTACACGAGCAATCGGCACTTGTATTTGATACTCGGCTGGTATGCCCTTGCCAAGGTGTTCGAAGTTTATGATCGAAAGATATTCGAAAGTCTGGCAGGATTGATCAGTGGCCATACGCTTAAGCATTTTGTTGCATCAATCGCAGTATTTGTTGTGATCGTAATGTTACGTAGGGCTCTACGCGGCCTTCCGGTCAATTAGGAGGGTTCGATGCTGAGTACAATGGTTGTCGGTGTAGGCCGATGGGGGCGAACCTTGGTGGCTCAAGTGCAGGGAAAAAGCAGTAAGATTTCATTTACGCTCGGTTTGAAGCGTAATGCCTCAGAAAATGACATATCCTTTGCAAGGGCGAATGGGTTCGAGTTATTAACTTGTAGTTATGAAGAGGCTGTGCATCGAAGTGATATTGATGCTGTCATTTTAGCTTCACCCCACAGCCTTCATGCTGAACAAACTATGATTGCTGCGCGGGCAGGAAAACATATTGCTTGTGAAAAACCTTTTACGTTGAATATGAAGGATGCCCTTGCCTCAATAGAGTCAGCACGTGAAGCCAATGTAACCCTTGCGGTCCTTCATAATCGTCGTTTTTTGCCTAGTATCCAAGCTGTGCACGATATTCTTAAGGCAGAAAGACTAGGTGTGCTTTGCCACGTTGAAGCTAATTTCTCGACAGACTCCAATCTGCGTCATAAGGGCAGTTCTGCTTCTTGGCGGTATAAAGACTCCGAAACCCCACTTGGGTCAATGACTAACCGGGGGGTTCATATTCTTGATGCAATGGTGGCATTTTTTGGCCCGATAGCGAAGGTTTTTGCAAATGTAGAAAACATAGCTGGTGGTCCACGTCAGGATACAACCTCATGTATACTTTGGTTCAAGAACGGTACTACAGGCTATCTTGGTACACTGCAGGCTACGACTCCATACTGGTCTTTAAAAATTTATGGAACAGAGGCAACACTGGAAATGCGTGGGGAGGAAAGGTTGGTTTTCCAGCCTCGTGGAGGCAAAGCCACCATAACTAATTTTCATAGCACAAATCTCGAACTTGCAGAATTAGAGGCTTTTGCTGATGCTGTTTCTGGTGTTGCTTCATATCCGATAAGCACCGAGGAGATCCTAGCCATACCGACATTTTTGGAAGCTGCAATTCAATCAGCTGAGACAGGTGTGCCGATAGCACTTAAATAACGAAGAATAGCCAACTCATATCTCAATCGATAAAACTCATACTCTGACGTCAAGCCCTATTTTTCGACAGGAAAATCAGCTATCGAAAATAAAAGTTTAAAATAGCTAAGGTTTTAACGTTAACGACGAAATGAAGGATCGTCGCGGTCGGCTAAACGCAGTAACGCGGGCCACTCATCTGTTCCGAGCGGCTTTTTTTCCCAGCGCTTTTTATATTGATCCCGTGTGCGCTTGCATATTTCCTCTGGAATTTCCGTGAAATGGGCACCGCTCATCATTAATTGAGTTTGCACTCGACACGTATCCACTAACCGATCCATTATAGAAAACGTTTCAGCGATATTACGTGCGCAAGTAAGAAGGCCGTGATTGCGCATAATCATGCATTTTTTTTCTCCGAGTTCCTCAGAGATGACAGGGCCTTCTTCGTCTGTGTCTGCTAGCCCTTCATATTCATGATATGCAATCTCTTCGTAGAATGCCATGCTCTCCTGGTTTATGTATTTTAATCCTCCTACCATGGCTGACACCGCAACACCTGCTCCTTCGTGAATATGCAGTGATGCACCTCGATCAGGTTTCAATCGCAGTAGGGCACTATGAAAATTGAGGCCGGCTGGACCAGGCAGAAGCTCAGATGGAGTAATTTGATTGCCATCAAGGTCAAATTTAAGGAAGTCGCTTGCAGTAAGCTCACACCATAATAGCCCTCGCGGATTTATAAGGATTTTATCGGGTTCGTTTGGAACGCGGGCCACAAAATGGTTTCGAATAGATTTGTTCCAACCAAATTTGTAAGCTATGCGGCACCCAGCAGCTAAGTCGACGCGAGTTTTCCACTCTACTCCACTGACTTGGCCTTGAAGTGAGTTATGCTTTCGATCAGTTATCGATGCCTCTTTAATCACGATCATGCTCCTCCCCAAGAGGCTTAACAGTAGCATATCCAGCATGTGTTGTAATGAGAACACTTTTAAAGCTTAATAGTGTCCAAAAATGTTCCAAACAAATAGAATAGGAAACCTTTAATCAGATTATTTTTCGATTTATAACTTTTTATAAATGAGAGGCCATAACATCGCAGTTAAGTTAGGTTTTCAGACGAAATTGTGTAGCGCCCATGGTGTTAACTCTTAGAGGATGCATTTCGGTAGCGAGGTCGCATAAAATAAGATCATTAAATGCAGGAGCAATTAGGGTAATCCCAATAGGTAAACCGTTTTTCAGAAATCCGTTTGGCACTGCTATAGCGCAAAGATCGGCCATGTTAACGAAATTCATGTAAAGCCCATTTGTTGAGTTCGTATTAAACGGATCTGCTAAAACCTCATCTATTCGATATACGGTTCCTACAGTTGGTACCGCTAAAATATCATCATCATTAAACACTTGTTGAATGTATCGAATATTGCGGTCTAACTGATAAATTGCATTGAAGGCATCCGCTGCCGTGAACTTCTTTGAAGCATTAATCACTGATTTTACAGTCGGATCAATCTCATCTGGGAAGCACTCAACAAATTTTCCGACCGCAGCATACCGTTCGGCTAACAACGGACCCTCAAACATCATCTTACTTGTCTCAAAAAAGGTATCAAATTCAATCTCATGAATTTTATGGCCCAAAGCGGCAAGCGTCTCTATACCTGCGTGATATAACTCTTCCGCATTTGCATTTCCAAAAAATTCCAGATCTTCAGTTTTCGGAATAGCGATACGCAAATTTTGAGGTTTACCTAAGGTGGGTGTTGCTGGGTTTTTGCGCCCGTAAGCATCTCTATTATCGACGGCTTCACATATCTGAAGTATTTCTTTGGCATCAGATGCTGTAAGTGCGTATATCGAGACTGTATCAAAAAGCATACTAGCATTTACCATATCGACGCGGCTCAATAGTCCGAGAGTTGGTTTTAGGCCAACGATATTATTATAACTCGCAGGCACACGGCCGGATCCGCCTGTATCTGTTCCAAATGCAAATGCACAAAGGCCAGCAGAAACTGATACAGCCGAACCAGAGCTCGACCCGCCGGGTATGTATTCCGGGTTGAATGGATTTCTTGCAACGCCATAAGGCGTTCTTACTCCGACGACGCCAGTAGCAAATTGGTCCATATTTGTTTTGCCCAGGAGAATTGCACCAGCATCCAATGCTCTTTGAACCGCTAAATTGGTGTGGTGTGCGGCGTATTGATACTTTGGACACGCAGATGTAGTTGGTAATCCGGCTACATCGATGCAGTCCTTTACACTAAAAGGTAGGCCAAAAAGCGGGAGTTCCTTTTTTTTGGAAACTGGTAATAGATCAAGTTCTTTTGCTCGCCTCATTATAAGGGGTTTTGGGACTAAAGTAATCCATACCCCGTCATCACGACGATTTTCAATTCTTTGAATGAGGTGTTCGAATAATTCTTCGACTGTTGAATTATTGTCAAAATAACTTTGCCTGATATTTTTGAATGAAAGACAAGTGTCTGACATGTTGTCTTTTTGGCTTAAATTCAGACCTAAGGAATTTGACGTTGGGTGTTTACCAAAATTATCCAAGTCTCTTCTCATGTATTTTTGCAATGCTCCTTCATCTTACTGGGTATTGCTAACTTTGGGCAAAATTAGACACGATATAAAATGAACTACAGTAGCAAAAATTCGATTTCACCTCAGTGATGATTTGTCAATTCAACAAGCTGAAGATCTTCCTTCTTTCGAAACAGCTCATCAGATGTCACCAATCCATTTTGTATCAGTATTTCCTCTGCCGCTGCTAACCAGCTAACGTAATACGGTCTATTCCCGGTAAACCCTTGGCTTTTTTTGCGTTGTCGTAAGTGTTTTGAAAGTAGTTCTGTCCATTCTGGCCAAGAGATGTATCCAAGTTCATTGAGATGGCAAACAAGCACAAAAGCTTGCGCTTCCCATTTTTCATTAAAATTATGTTCTTTTTTGTTGGCGAACATTTATTGGCTACACTTTTTCAAGATAGTTCTCCCACATATCAACATAAATCAAATCATTTTGGTGTTTATGACCTGGTCCCCAAATCTCCTCGGGTTTGAAACAAACACTATAAACGGTTTGTGGTTTCTCTCCTAACCCTTGAGAATTAGTGTCAGGAAACACGAAGACACCACGCCTTGCTTCCACAACTCCACATTTACCTCGCACATAACGAGGTAGGCGAGTATGACTTTTAGGATTTATATTAAGCGCTCGAACTTGGACCCCCGGGGAAAATCTTTGTTCGATTTCAGAATTCTCGCGGCGTGAGGATATGCCTTTTAGCATCTGGCGTTTAACACTGTCAGGCTTCAAGGCTGGGCTATACCTTTCAACGTTATCCTCACAAATGCCTGTTTTCAGTTCATTTGCAGAGGCAAAGCCCGCATCTATGATTAGTCTTATTAATGCATCAAGCCATATCTCATAATATTTTGAATTCAAATATAGTGGACCAGGCATTTGTTCTCTAAACCACCTAACGCGATCTAAAGACCATGAACCCCATGCATTCATTGCGAACTGGCAAGCAAACAACCGAGCTTCCCACGTCTCATGGAAGAAGGGCTCATTCTGCTCCCGTGAAATTTCACCCATTCCATGGCAGCCCCCCATGTCATGAATACTGTTCATACGCTCACCTCTGATGCATTGTAAGGTAACCCAGTACCGATCATCGAATCTCGGTTCACCAACTTAGCTAAATTTTCTTCGGTCCAATTCTCTGTCCCCGGCGGTTTTATAGGTACTACCAGATATCGTAACTCAGCCGTGGAGTCCCAAACACGAATTTGGACGTCCTTTGAAAGGCGAAGTCCAAATTCTTCGAGAACTGCTCTTGGTTCAATAACAGCTCTAGACCTATAGGGAGCAGATTTATACCATGTTGGTGGTAATCCTAAGACAGGAATGGGATAGCAAGAACACAGTGTACATACCACCATGTTATGAACTTCTTTGGTGTTTTCGATGGCAACCATATTCTCGCCTTGGCGTCCGCTAAAACCAAGGCTGGCAATAGCAGATGTAGCATCACTTAAAAGCCACTGTTTATATTCGGAGTCCGACCATGCTTTAGCAATCACTTTAGCCCCATTTTTTGGGCCGACTTCATTTTGATAAAAGTCAATTAATTCATCCAAAGTTTCCCTATCGACGAGGCCTTTTTCTAACAAGACAGCTTCCAAAGCTGCGGTTTTTAACGCGGCATCAGATTGTGAACTGTGATGAGGTTTATTATCTTTTTCACTCGACATTATTTTTCACCAGAAAAAAATATAATGGGCTTTCAAAATATTAATGCGCCTTTATGCAATACCTTGTTGGCTGAAGGCGCGTGCACTTTCTTCTCTAATTTCTTCGAGACAATGTTGACGAAGTTTCAGGAATGTCTGACTACTTAAAGTTGCCATGTCGCGTGGTCGATCGAGGTCAACTGAAAAGCTACTTTTAATTCTGCCTGGGCTAGCAGTCATAATAAAAACTCTGTCCGCTAGAAAAATGGCCTCTTCGACGTCGTGTGTAACAAATACAATAGTAGTTTTCAATCGGGTCCATATGCTTAGGAGATGCTCTTGCATTATAGATCTGGTTTGTGCATCCAGTGCACCAAAGGGCTCGTCCATCAACAGCACTTTTGGTTCGTTTGCGAGAGCTCGTGCTAGTGCCACTCTTTGTTGCATTCCTCCTGAAAGCATGTGCGGATAATTATTTGAAAAATTTTTCAAACCCACCACATTTATTAGATCATCAGTAATCTGGGTGACTTCTTTCTTTGATCTACCACGCATTCGCGGACCATGGCTTATGTTGCCGCGAACCGTCCTCCACGGGAAAAGATTTGGCTGTTGGAAAACCATCCCTCGTTCGGGGCCAGGGCCAGAAACTGGCATGCCCAGCACAGATATCGTTCCGATGTAAGGTTCAAAACCGGCAATTGCATTTAAGACAGTCGATTTTCCACATCCAGATGGCCCCAATAGACAAATAAATTCCCCAGACTGTACTTTTAAAGACACTCTATCGACAGCAAGAAAGTCACCACTTTTCGTATTGAAAATGACGGATGTTTTCTTGACGTCTATTATCGGGTTTTCCTGGAACATCGTACACTACTTTTTAAAAAGGACGTAAGTTACCTTATCTCCACCAGACGAGTTTTTTTGATAGAACACCGAAGGCTCTATCAGCTGCAAAAGACATTATACCAAGTACCAGCAATCCACCTAGGACTTGTCCGGTTTGGAGATTTTGTTGAGCAATATCAATTCGAAAAAAAACACCTGCAACTGTTCCAGCAAGTTCAGCTGCTACGAGTGTATAAAATGAGATGCCTACGGACGTTCGTAGACCTACAAAAATTACTGGTAAAGCCCCAAAAAAGATAACTTCTTTCAGCATAAGGCGTTCAGGTGTTCCAAGCGCTTGTGCAGCTCTGATTAGGCCCTTATCCACATTTTGAACAGCAAGATGTGTAGAAATCCAAACCATAAAATACACACCCCAAAATATAAGAAAAAGTTTACCGGTCTCTGAGAGACCAAACCACAGAATAACAATTGGTATGAATGCTATCGGCGGGATCGGTCGGAGAATATGAAAAACAGGTGAGAGGAAACTTGAGATCCATTGTACACGACCAGTTAAAACCCCCATGATTACGCCCACACTCGAACCGAGAAGAAAGCCAACTACCACCCGTCTCACACTAGTCCATAAATCAATTACGAAATCGCCACTTTCAATCCATTTAGCCATTCCCTCAACAACAAGCGTCGGTGGAGGGAATAAAACCATGTTTGAACCCTCAGCTCGTGCGGCTATTTCCCAAACAACCAGAAAACATGGGATCGATATTACCGAAAAGAAAATATAGTAACGTTTATTTGTCTGTTGGCTAGGTTTGTTTAACATTAAACATCTCGATTATGCGTTAGGAACTCAGAAAATTGCTGAATTCCTAACGAAATAATCTTCTTACATACCAGTGATCTGAATTCGACTTGGATCAACTTTTCTCAATGGACCTGGCTCAATTACTTTCATAAAGTCAGGCATCTTTGCACCTTCGGGATGATTGCCAGTCTCAAGTCGCCACGCAGCGTGGGCTTTTAACACCTTAACTGTCTTATCATCCAACACCACTGAAAAGGTATAATCATTCCAAATGGCTTTGAGGTCCGATGGCTGCATACCAGCGCGTTTAGCAACAATCTTAATGGATTCCTCCGGGTTTTTCTTGAGGAATTTCTCAGCATCGATATAAGCCCGCATTAATCTCACAAATAATTCTGGGTTCTTATCCAGAAATGGTCGAAGCGTTAAAACGTTGAATGACTCCGCATATATACCCTTGGTGTCAATAATTGACGATCCTTTGACAGCGCGCTTTGCGTTGGTGATGTTTGGCTCCCAACTATTAATGGCATCCACGCTACCTGCGGCCATAGCCGGAAGAAGTTCCTGTGGACGCATGTTAACAAGCGTTACATCTTTTTTCGTGATGCCGGCCTTTTTTAATAGGTAATTAGTGTAGACCTGACCTCCGGTTCCAACGGTGTACCCAATTTTCTTGCCAGCGAGATCAGCAATACTTTTTATTCCCGACTTTTCACTTACTAGCGTTTTTACAAACGCGTAATTTATTCTGGCTAAAAAAGCGATAGGTTGCTTGGCCATTGCTGCTGCAGTGGTGGGAGATTCTGCATTCGTAGCAATATCTGCGCCTCCACCCATAACGGCCGCTAAGCTTCGCTTGCCGCTTGTGAAATATTTGACTTCTATATCGAGTCCATGTTTCCCATAAAAGTCTTTTGCCTTCGCGACAGTAGCAATAGCTGCTAATGGTGAAATACTTTGTGCTAACCTTGCTTTCATTTTTTCGGCGGACACTGGGGTTGCCATGAGAGCAACCAAACCGCCTATCACAAATATCTTTCGACTTTTAGATGTCCATTTCATAGTGTACTCCTTGCAATGTTTTTATGCCTTCGGCAGGTAAATAACCTTTGGTATTTTGCTACATTTAAAACGCGTATGGTGATGCTTTTTTTGCTACAAGGCGGTTCGGAAAATGCATCAAAAATTAAAACGGGCTAATTATTAGGGAGGAAATCTGAGCAGAATCTTTTTTATCGCTTTTTTGGCTCAAAAATAATCTAAACTTAAGACTACTTTTTCTGGAAATTATCAGAAATGAACTGATATTCGGACGTAAAAAAAAATGGTAATATGGGGGTGATACTTATGAAATCAGTTTAAGAGACAACCTTACTAATATTTTTAGATTTTCCCTCAATAACTTTTGTTTATCAGTCTGTTTTTGAGCTTATGTATGAACGCCAACTTCCAAACTCAGTAATATCCTCTGCATTCTGTATAGCGTAACTCTCGCAAATAAAGCCAAGAACATCGGTTCCGTCTGCGAGTTCAACACGACCGACACCAAGTGGTGCATGGATGCTGGCTATAAAAGTTCCCAAATTCACTTCAGGTATATCCCAAAGTTCCAAATCGATTGACTTTCCCCTATTCTGACGAACAAGCCCTGGTCGCTTGATAGTATCATCAGGCAAGGCATAAAATTGGTATACAGGTGCTGTTTTTGCCGCGCTAACGAAGATGGCACCGCGCTCTGTCAGCTGATTATTTAGAGGTTGTCCAGATAGATGAGCTCCGCAGACCGCAAACCGTATCATTTTTGGTTCTGCTATTAGCTGTGGTTTACTTTTAATAATTTCGGGAACTGAGTGGCCAGTAGCCCCAAGCGATGCTACCATTTTATGTTGTATTTGTGATGCGAGTTCCACGAGTTTTGGTTCACTATCAGGTTGAGCAACAAGAGAAACGCCAAATGGCAAGCCTGTATCAGTATCGAATCCCGCTGGCACTGCGATGGCGCATAAACCTAGAAGGTTGACAAAGTTAGTGTACTTACCGAGGTCTGCGTTTTTAGCGATTGGGTCTGTATTAACGGCTTCAATTGTTGGGTGTGAAGGCACTGTCGGCAGCAGAAGAAAATCGGTTTGATTTAAAATTTTGGCGCATTCATTTTGCAATTCCTGCAGTTTATATTTTGCTTCAAAAGTTTGCAGTGCAGTAAATGTTTTTCCCTTTATCAGGATCTCCCGAATAACCGGCAAAATAGCGTCTTCACTATCCTTCGCTAATTTACTGACGGCATACAGGCGCTCTGCAAGCCATGGTCCGTTGTACAGAAGGTTGGCCGTTTCGTCGAATGGCTGATAATCATATAAACAAGCTTCGCCGCCAAGTGACTTCATACATTCTACCGCAGCGTAGAATGCGTCTTTATAAAAACTATTCTCACCAAATACCAATTGACTGCAATCGGGTAATCCGAATTTAAAATTATGTGAAAAGACCGAATTGGAGCTAGGTGCGTCGCCTATCCGAGGTGCGTCGTCTATCCACGGATCTAAAGCATCCCTAGTTTTAACAACCTCGAATACTCTTGCCGCATCGTGAGGAGTTAATGCAAAAATTGAAACACAATCTAGTGACTTACAAGCTGGAACTACGCCGCGGACGCTGATGCGCCCAAATGTGGGCTTTAACCCAACAATGTTATTGAAGGCAGCAGGGACCCTACCTGAGCCTGCAGTATCGGTCCCAAGAGCAAAGCTTGCTAGGCCGAGTGAAACAGCTACGGCGGAGCCCGAGCTCGACCCTCCTGAAACGTAATCCGGATTGAAGGGATTATGGCATGGCCCGAAGGGTGACCGAGTGCCAACCAAACCAGTTGCGAATTGGTCCAGATTTGTTTTACCGATCAATAAAGCGCCAGCTTCTCGAAGTTTCCTAACTGCAAAGGAATCCCTTTCAGGTTTGTATGCGAAAGCTGTGCAACCAGCAGTTGTTTCAAAATCTGCTGCGTCGATGTTATCTTTCACGACAAATGGTATTCCCCAAAGAGGGGTGCTAGGATCTACTCTGTCCAGGGCTTTAGCTTGGGTAATGGCGTCTTCAATGGGATATAAACTAATGAAGATATTAAAATCTTTAGACTCGGAAATTTTCTCATAAATTTCTTGAATAATGTCGGCGGGATGTACTCCATTCGCATACGTTTTGCGAAGAGTGGGTATGGTAAGTGAGAAATCCTTCTGCATAAACTTTGAAAAAATTAGGCAAGCTGATCCATTAACGTTTGGCTTTCTGAAACTGCACCAAAAACACCACCTTGCATTTTTACCATCTTAATCGCAGCATCGTGGTTACCTTTGTCGGTAGCCCCGCAGCAGTCCTCCAGAATGAGACATTCAAACCCTCTATCATTTGCCTCTCTCATAGTTGTATGAACACAAACATCCGTAGTAATGCCCGTTAGGATAAGATTATCGACATGACGAGTACGCAACAGTAGTTCTAAATCAGTAGCACAAAAACTGCCCTTACCAGGTTTATCGATAATAGGTTCGCCAGGGTCGGGTTTTAATTCATCAATTATTTCCCAGCCAGGTTCACCGCGAATCAGAATTTTACCACAAGGGCCGGGATCGCCTATACCCGCACCTATTTGTTGTGATCTCCATCGTTTATTAGCTGGTAGATCGGACAAATCAGGACGGTGACCCTCACGAGTATGGATAATATGATATCCTTTCTTGCGCATTGTTTTGAGAACTGACTTGATCGGATCAATCGCGACACGTGTTAGGTTTAGATCATATCCCATGCTATCGACATAGCCACCCGGACCACAAAAGTCGGTCTGCATATCAATCACAATAAGTGCTGTATTTTCTGGTCGCAGATCGCCGTTAAAAGGCCAATTATATGGGTCTGCTGATATAGTAGACATGTTGTATGTTTCCGAAAGTTACTTGCGAGGGCTACATTTCTCAAAAAATTTTTTATAAGTAAGAATCTGATAACTTAGGTCCGAAATTAGTAGTGACCTGTGTTGCTGTCTGCTGCTAATTTTGCTACGACCTTGTGCAAAAAATAGATCGCACCTGTTATTACTGCGCGCCCCTGGGGTTTCAGAAGGTTAATATATCAAGAAGCACTTATTGCAAGTGTGGCTGAACCAATGAATTTTTAAATTGGCTGTAATTTATTATGCGTAATATCATAATTTACACATATATTTTAGAGGTTGTGCGGGCTGGGTCCGTCCGAAAGGCAGCCGAGAGATTAGCAATCACTCCATCCTCACTCAACAGACGAATTCAATCTTTTGAGCAAGAGATGGGTGGCCCAATTTTCGAGAAAAATGCGCGAGGTGTAAGGCTAAATGCTGCTGGTGAACTTGCTGTTCATGCTTTCAAAAAACATTTGGCAGAAATAGACGTACTAAAAGCACAGATTGAAGATCTACGAGGTATCCGTCGTGGAACCGTATCGATAACATGTTCCCAGCCTCTACTGCCTCACTTTTTACCGAGACAGATTTTGAAATATCAAAAACAGTTTCCGGGCGTTGATTTCAGCGTAAGTGTTGCTGACCCAGAGGAATCAGAGGTAGCGCTTCTCAATTACGAGGCTGATTTAGCAATAACATTCTCACCCCTCCCAACCGAGAGCTTCGAGACAGTCGCGAGACTCGAACAGTCAATTTTTGCAATTATGTCTTCTTTCCACCCCTTAACGCGGCATGAAAGATTAAATCTTACGCAGTGCGTCGAATTTCCACTAGCTTTGCACGATAGCAGTTATTCAATCGGTAAAATTTTAGATTCCCAAGCACAATTATCTCGTCTGTCACTGCGCCCTTATCTGAAGTCTAATAGTTTTATTTTGCTTCAAAATTACCTATTAAATAGTGATGCTGTTGGTTTTGAGATTGAGATCGGTCTTTTGGAAAATGATCCCCTCGGGCTGGTAAGGAGACCCTTGATATTAAATGCACCCCGAAACATGTCAGTGCAACTCATCAAGTTACGTGGGCGTAACCTTTCGGTTGCTGCTGCTAAATTTGCGGAACAAGTTGCGTCTGCTTTTAATTCGGATGCATGTAAAAGTATTAACCATCTAACTGGTAAGTAAAATGACTTACGAGTGGCACGCTTAACTTAGTTTGTTGACGCGGAAAAAATTAATGAGTAGTAGGTGGCAAAAGCAAAATGACGACTCAAGCGGCCATCGCGTGGAAAATAAAATAAATGAATTTTAAATACCTGTCGGCTAATGACGTTTGCCTAGCACCCGAAGTACTGCTTACGCACGAAGGAGTGAAGCATGATTGGGCCATTAAATATACAGGGGCTAATGTAACCGGAATCGGCCCCGTCGAGCTTTATCCTGAAGCAGAAAAATTGCCTGGTAGGGCAGTGGTGCCCGGTTTCGTGGATGCACACACTCATGTAGGACAAATTTTCGGGAAAGCACTTATTGGGGGTGAGCCGGCACAAATATGGCGACGTATTTGGCATCCAATGGAAAGAGATATGGATCAAGAACAGTGCTATCTTTCGGCTAAATGGGCATTTTGGGAGGCACTTCGAGGCGGTTTTACAAAGGTGGTTAACTATGGGCTTAATAGCTTTCTTAAAAATGCTGGAGTGCATCAAGCGGCACTTGAGACTGGCATAAGGCTCGTTTCAGCCTGCGGATTAGATGAATTTTCTGGTGAAATTGGCACAGGACACGGCAATAAAAATTGGTCAGAGATTGAAGATGTAATTCTTAAACACATTGAGCATTGTGAAAAACATGAGCTTATAAGTCCCTCAGTATGTTGCAGCTCCTTTATGGGTAATTCTCCCGAGACACTCTCCAAACTTTCAGCTTTCTGCGAAAAGAACAAAATACTCCTGCAAATACATTCTAATGAACATTTCCCGGAATTACATGACTCTATTTTGGCTCATGGGATGCGTCCGATCGAACTATTGCACAAACATTCTGTGCTCGGCCCCCATGTTCTATTGCACCATGTTACGCTTGTTTCTGAAGCGGAGATTGAATTGATTGTAGAGACAGACACAGCCGTTTCCTACAATCCACTAGCTAGCATTTGGAAAGGAAATGCAGTTGCGCCAGCGTTGCGGTTTGCGCAGCGGGGCGTCCGCTTCGGCATGGGATCAGATACAACTTCTGCTGATGGTTTTAAAAACCTCATGGCAGCAGAAGCCTGCCAGCGAATTGAACATGGTTTGCCAATAGCCGATTTTTCATGCGGGGCCGCCTGGACTTGGGTCGAGGCAGCAACTGCTCAAGGCGCAGATGCTACTGGTAGCGCCGGTAGTCACGGCTACCTTAAAGAGGGATGTGCCGCGGACTTTTTGATTTTGGATATGATGGTACCCGAATGCCTCCCCAGTCATGACTTTGAATGGGAATTAGTTCGGTATTACAACCGAGATCAAGTGGATGCAGTGGTAATTAATGGTCAGCTGTGTATGGCGCAAGGTAAGCCAGTTGGATGGGATGCTGAAGAGCTCAGATTGTCTGGCCTTTCCCAAGCAAAGTCTATAACAAGCAATTCGGAAATTGTTCGGCTCCATGGGCCTTCACGTCTTTATAGATCTTAGGCCTTTACCTTGATCGGAACACATTTTCCATCATTGCATTAATTCCCTCCACGGAATTAGGTGCGCGTGTATGCGGTATAATGATATTTACTGAACCCAACGCATTTCGCAGATGATATTTTTAAACCGCCCCTACGAAATGCTTCATTTGAAAAAGCAATTCTAAACGATCGAATAGTTTTTTTTAACTAGGGCCTTGTCTCAGCCGCGCTACGCCACACTGGTATTAAATCTTGTTCCAATACATCAGCCCAAGTTAATCTTTTCGTTTCTACATCGTGGCGCGCGGCTTTGCGAAATGCTGCAATCTTGTCAGGGTTATTTAGAAGTTTTTCGATTTCGTGCGCCCAAACTTTAGGTGACGGATCTTTTATAATTAGCCCATCTTGCCCATCTTGTTCTACGTAAACATCACCTCCGCCGGGAGCAACAAGTATTGCCGCACCTGATGCTTTAGCCTCAAGAACGGCATTGGGCCATATCTCTAGGGTTGAGGGAAAGACAAACAGATCACAGGATGCGTTTAAAAGGGCTATATCGGTTGATGCCAAGGTACCTGCAAATGTAACGCTATCACCAAGAAGATTTCCAATCTCATTTTTAAAATAACCTTTTCCGGCAAGAATTAAATGCAAGTCGCAAGAACGATCGAGCAGTAGTTTGGTAGCCTTTGCGAGTGTCATTACATTCTTTGAGCCATCAAGTCGCCCCACAAAAGCGATTATTGGTTTTCCTTCGGGAATGCCAAAGCGTTTACGCAATTCATTAGGGTTTCGTTTGCTCGGATGGAAGAGTTTTTTGTCTATGCCACGTCGTAGTTGGGTTGAATTCGTTTTGATTTGGGGACCGGTTTCGAGCACATTTTTTTCGGATGATAAAGTGGCTCTGCACTGTGCCGTGTGTTCCACTAATTTTTGCTGCATATTTTTTGAAAACCTTTCAGGGAGGCGTAATCTTTCGATTAATAATCGTCCGAGTATCCCTTTTCCACATACCTGTCTTATGGCTTTTTCAGAATAAACTTTAGTGAAGCCTGGAGTATCCGTATGCACAGAATTGACCAATGGAATATCGTATTTGCGACTAAATCGTGCAGCTGACTGAGCGTAAGCAAAATATCCATCAGTGGTATGAATTACGTCGTACCCTTTGAGATATTTTTTTAGCCGAGGATGGCCAGGAGCCAGGTCAGTATAATCTGCTATGTTACGGAGAAAGAATAAACGCTTCGTGCTAAACAGCGGCCGCAAGGTAATAATGCGCGTCTGGGGTCCGAGGCTTATTTCTTCATCATTATTACCTTGGAAATGTACAGTCAAGTTGAGTTGATTGGCAAACCCAACTGCTGCTTTGGCGAAGTGCTCCCAACATTTAACGTGTCCACCTGCCTCGTCTCCACGTTCCAGATCAACGAGCACGCCTACTCTCAGTGGCGTGTTACAACCCATCTATACCCTCACTGCGAATTAATCACTAAACTGGCGTAATGCTATCAGATAGTGTTTGGGTCGTCGATCGGTAGCTAAAATGGAAAAATAATATACAAAGGTTGTATTCGTTGCGTGTGTTGTACATTTGTTGCAACTAAACAAATAGAGGACAAGTAAATGTATGAATTGTTAAAGGGCATGCGAATTATCGAGGTGTCTGCATTTATTGCGGCGCCTTATGCTGGATTGAGCCTCGGACAAATGGGAGCCGAGGTCATTCGTATTGATCCCATTGGCGGGGGGCTCGACTATCGACGATGGCCAGTAACACGCGACAATCGGAGTCTTTATTGGGCAGGCTTAAATAAAGGAAAAAAATCGATAGCGCTAAATGTACGCTCAGATGAGGGGCGTGACATAGCTCATGCACTTATGACAGCACCCGGTTCAGATAACGGCTTCGTATTAACTAATTTACCACCACGAGGTTGGCTCGAATATGGTGTTCTCAAAGAAAAACGCGAAGATTTGATTATGGTTAGTATTGTAGGCAATCGAGATGGTTCGGTTGCTTTAGACTATACCGTCAATGCAGCAGCTGGTTTCCCATTTCTCACTGGTCCAGTTGAATACGACAAGCCAGTAAATCACGTAATGCCAGTATGGGATGTGGTTGCCGCACTTTCTGCAGTGCAAGGCTTGATGGCTGCAGAACGCAGACGCAGAGAAACAGGTGAAGGAGGCCTAGTACAGTTAGCACTTTCGGATACAGCATTTGCCACTTTAAGTCACCTTGGTTACGTGGCTGAGGCGGAGATTAATGGTGAAAATAGACCAAAAACTGGCAACCATGTTTTTGGCTCATATGCGCAAGATTTTGAAACTGCAGATGGTCGACGGGTAATGGTTACAGCATTTACAGCACGCCATTGGCAGGTGCTTGTGAAAGTAACGAACACAGCTGCAGAAATGAGGAAGATAGAGGAAAAATTGAGCATCGATCTTCGGCTTGAGGAAAATCGCTACGCTGCGCGCAATCAGATTACAGATATATTTCGGAAATGGTTTAAAAGGTATGATTTTGCCACAGTGTCATCAAAACTTGGCGAAGCGGGTGCATGCTGGGGGCCTTATCAATCTGTTGCTGAGGCAGTTTCGGAGGATCCAAGGCTTTCAACTAAAAGCCCTTTGTTCGATGAAATTGATCAACCAGGGATAGGAACACATCGTGCTGCTGGCGCAATGTTGGAATTTTCACACATGGACCGTCGGAGAGTGGCAGCAGCACCAATGCTCGGTCAGGACACGGATAGTATACTTTCAAAGATCCTTGGTTTGAGTCATGCTGAACTGGAACGCTTACACGCTAATGGTATAATTGGCGGACCCACACCTTAAAAGTGAGTCTTTGTCGTAACACTTTTTGTTGGCCTAGTAGTTCCACTTCACATTCAACCCAACACTGTGGCTCTTATATTCCTGTGCTCCATCATTCGACCAATTTTTTACGAAACGATATTGGGCCGTAAGGTCTGTGCTATCGAAGAAAAATTTACTGTAGGTGAATGCTGGACTGGCAACAAATGTTGTATCACGGCGATTGTTGGACACATCTATTTCACTGCCCTCGTACAGTCGTGTAAAATGTGAGACCTGCATACTCATGCGCGCCGAGTCGGCGATCGGAACGTGGTATCGTAGAACTATTCCTGGGTTAAAGTAAGTGTATTGCGAACCTCTTGCTTTGATGTATGCAAAAACCGGTCTTACTGACAATTGGTCGCTATTTCTTAAAGAGTCGTAAAATAACAGGTTGGCAGCTATTTGTTGTTTAGCGGCCTCGTAAGATTCATATTTCTTCGTAAAAAATTCACGGCCAAATTCAAGTGTTATCTCATTAATCCAATATTGTTGAGTATTTTCAAGAGCTAACGCAAAGCCATTGCTATGGGAAAAATATTTGTAATTTAATAGATTTACCTCGGCAAATGGTAAGCCAGATATTTCCCACTTTTCAGACACCCGCATGACTGGCCCTGCCTTTAGAGAAAAAAGATCATGACCATTTTCGCTATTTTCAATATTTAATTTTGCATTAGCATTGAATTTGGTTCTTAAATAGTACCTGTGATCTGTGCTTAGGGTACTTTCATTCAGTAGCGAAGCCATTGCTGAAATAATCAAGTCACTTTCTGGCTTGATTATTTCAGGTCGTATACTTGTGTTAGTATCTGAGAGGAAACCAACGCCGAGGGTAATCGAAGTGCCTTTATTGTGGCTACGGGCACCCTGGGAAAGATTTTTCTCAGCAGGTGAATGTTGTAATTGAGTAGATAAGTTTTCTTGAGGTTGCCCTCGGTGTTTGGGCACTTTGGTATCCACATTTTTTTCTGGTTGAAATGCGACACGACCACGTCGGGCCCGATACGAACGAATATAATCATCATGTGTAGCAAGTGCGTATTCGTAATAAGCTTTTATTACAGCGGAATTATTAGTTAATAGGGCGTTCTCATAATTATAGCGTGCTTGAAGGGCACGCTCGTAATAATAAAGTGGCAAATCTTGCGATATTGCACTAGGGGATGACGTCGCAAGTATAACGAATACAGCGAGTCCTAACCGAAGAGAGTTCAAAATGGGCCACCATAAACTGCCCACCTCTGCCGATAACTCCGACCCTGGAGTTCCTAAGAATTTCATTTTTTGTTCTATTATTTTTTATTAAGTTTCAGTAATGCACCCATGTTTTTCTAAATATGCAAGTTTCAATACATAAATCTGATCGAATGAAGAGGTAGAGTAGCCCTTATAAGTTGAGGGCTCAATAGTTGCTGGGAAATATCATAAACCATTTCACGGTTCTTGTTCGGATATACCAGAGTTAAGAATTCATGCGGCTGCTAAAATATGCTAAGGATATCGCTTTTTAAGACTATTTCTTTATTGCCTTAATCTTCTCAATTTCTTATGTCCTCAAGAAACCATTCGGTGGGTATTTCTATGCCTAACCCCTTTTGTTTGCATTTTGTATAGACAGCTCCCCCACAGGAAGCAAATTGCAACCCGTTATTACCTTGATTTTCATAATAGGTTATTTCCTTATCATTGCTCCGCCCTGCGACGGCTCCAGATATTAAGTCTGCAAAAGTTGGCAAGGTCGGATGTGCGAAGTCAGAAGCCTCTGCAAATGGAACACTTGCGAGTTGTTGGTCATTACCTGCCACATATCCACCGGTGCCCCCTCCGACGGAATTGAGAAATCCATTTCCGTCTGCCATTTTTATTTTTTCATCGCCCTGACGTATTGCGATATCAAAGTATTTCAGGTGTTCTTGCCCTACCTCGAAGTCATTGACGTTGACTACGAACATTCCCGGCTCTAACCACTTAGGATCAAATGTTGGCACCATACTATCTGTGCAACTGCAGACTATGTCCGCTCCGTTCATTGCTTCTTCGGTGCTTGGAACTGGAATAATCTCAACCCCGGTTTCTTTATGCATCGCATCTGCATATTCTTCGCGATTTTTTTGGTCGCGGCTAAATACTTTAACCCTTTTTATGTCTCGCACACACTTGATGGCTTGTAGATACGTCCGTGCCATTCCTCCCGAACCAATCATACCAATTGTTTCAGCATTCTCGCGGCTGAGATATTTTGCACCGATGGCTGCCCCACCACCTACGCGCATGTGTTGTAAAATACCATCATTGATGATTGCTAGTGGTGCCCCATCCCCACTGCTAAATAAATAAACTAGGCCGCAGTATGTTCCAGGTTCGACGCAAAACTTATTTTGATTGGTAATTTCACCTGCATCATTGCGTGGCCAACTCATTATGTCAGATTTAATACGAGTAGCGAAAAACCCATTGCATGCCCCTTCTGTTGACCCCCAGCGATAATAACTATCCTCAAAGTCACAAGGGACATAAACGTCGATACGTGGCCTCATAACCGAGGAGCGCGTTGCTAATCCGCGAAATGCATCTTCTTGAACATCGATACAGGTTTGCATATCGAGCAACTCTTCGACTATCTTATTATTGATGATCAACATATTTTGACTCTCTGGTTAAAGTAGAAACTCACATACAATGGTGTATGCTTTGATTTGTGATTTACCAAGTAAAAAGGGGAAAAAGATAGTAGTGCGATGAATGTTACATTATTGCCAGGTGGTGTTTGCGCTGAAATAAACGGTGTGGATCTCAGCGGCCCATTTGCAGATGAGGTATTTAGTAGGATTAATGAGGTGTGGTTGGCCACTGGCGCGCTGTTAATTCGAGGACAATCCCTAACCGACGAACAACTGCTAGCCTTTGCCAAGAAATTTGGGGATTTAGAGTTCCCGCCAAGCAAGTTATTGTCCCTTAGAAAGTCTGTTGGCTCCTCAAATAAAATTTCATCGCATATTAATGTTATATCGAATGTAGTCGAAAATGGTCAACCGATCGGGCAATTGGGTGCTGGTGAAGCCTCTTGGCATACGGATAGTGCCTTTGTCGAGGAGCCACCTGCAGCTAGTGTACTCTATGCTATTGAAATACCATCAAAGGGCGGCAACACCTCTGTGGCAAATATGACTAAAGCTTGGGATTCCTTAGACCCTGTCTTGCGTGACGCTATCAGAGGGAAAAACGCAAAACACGACTATACATACACTAGTGTCGGGGAACGCCGAAAAGACTTTCCGGAGGTACTCGATCCTCGTGAAGCGCCCGGACCGACTCACCCTATTGTGCGAACCCACCCGGATACTGGGCGGGAAAGCCTATATCTTGGTCGGCGGCTTAACTGTTATATTATGGGGCTCTCCCTAAATGAGAGCGAAAAAATACTGGACCGACTATGGAAGCATGCGGTGAAACCAGAATTTACCTATGAGCATGTTTGGCAAGTGGGTGATGTCCTGATGTGGGATAATCGTTGTACAATGCATCGTCGAGAGGCTTTTGACAAAAGCGAGAGGCGTATTATGCATCGAGCCCAGGTCAAGGGTGGGCGCCCGTATTTCGAGGTTGACAAAACATCAACATGAATATTTCAAAGTCCTAAAATATGCCGGATGAGGAAATGCGCGTTATCATATGCTCGCAATGGTGCAATTGTAACGACCTTCTATTCACTCGAGTATCTCGATCCTCCTTAACTGATGGGCAGGCCCATTTCCCTTGGCACTGAGATTGCCGGAGAGATGATTGAAGTTGCGGACGGCGTTACTCGTGTTAGGCTAGGGGATATTGTATTTGGAGCTATTGATTGAGGTGTCCATGCAAAAAGCTAACAGTTGCCGTAACTAATCTTCACGTGTTGCGTGATGGCTTACAAATTAAGATCCTTCAAAGTTACCGGGCCTCTTGAATTGTTATTGCCAGAAGTTTGCACAGCGGGATAGTAAGCAAAACCACTCCGGCCACAACAATCATGGTTGTTTCAACATTAGTCCAATCTGCGAGGACCCCGTATCCAAGCGGAGCAATGATGCCGCAGACAGATCCCAATGTGTAGATAAGACCATAGGCACGGGAGTGCTTTTCTCCTTTTATAAGGTCGGGGACTGTCCCGTAGATGGCGGAGGAAGTACCATTCAAAAAGACACCGAGAACTGGAAGGAGAAAAAAAGCATAAAGGCTTGGCATCGCAACAATGGCAAGGATCATCAAGGCTGTGGCGAACTCGGTAAAAGCAATTGTTCGGGTCACACCAATCCGCTCTGCAATCATACCTACAGCCAATTTCCCGCACATGCCGCCAAATATCGTCACCAGAACCGCAAGCGCCGACCACTCTGTTGAGACACCTTTCTCGATCATTAAAAACGCAGCAAATGTCAAGAAACCGTTCCTCGTTGTATTGTCTAGTGCGGTAATAGCACCGAGCAACGCAAAACCTGTTGGATGTTTAACCCCCCATTCCGAGGGGCCACTACCAGTGGTTTTTGACAGTGTTTTTTTAGGTCTGGCACCAATAGCAGATGCTCTGAGAAAAAGCCAAATAACAAGCGCCGTCACTAATGCGATAACACCAAAACCGTAAACCGGTGCTTGCCAACTGAAGTTGAGGCTCGCAGTGGCAAAGATTATAGTTCCCAAAAACAGAAATTTTCCGATATCGCCGAAGGCATTATATATACCTAAAGCGGCGCGCTGCCCGTTTTTAGGATAATTGCTTGAAAGAATAGAGGAGGATAATGGATGTTGAAAAGCACCCCCACACCCTGCCAAGAAAATAAATGTTAATATGGCCCCAAAATTATTTGCTGAACCAAGTCCCAAAAACCCAAAACCAGCTAGTGCAGTCCCTGCCACTAAGAGTGGTCTTGTCCCTGTGCGTTCTGACCAAATTCCAATGGGTATTTGAAATGCTGCAGTGGCTGTTTTGTGAACTGCGCGCAAAAGACCCACCTGCGCGAACGAAAGGCCGAATGCATCACGCAATAATGGTAATAGAGCGTAAAGCATATCTACGAGGCCATCATGCACCACGTGAGCTCCACAGGTAATACAAAGGGCCGTTTGTTTTTTACTTTTAGGCATTTCTTGACTATGTCATTATTCTCATTTTAACACAAACTTGTTGCATGGCTTAAAGGACAAGACTTAGAAAAAGAAAAGGTGTACAAACTTATAACAAGGCGATCTGTCTAAAATCTTCCTAGCAATGTAATCTCGGAAAATCTCCATGGTATCTCTCTCAAATTTTGACTCAGCACATGAGTCATTTGTTGCTGACAATGATTTTTTAGCAGAAGTTATATTAGGACTAAGAGGCCCGATTAAATCCTTACCTTGTAAATATTTTTATGATGAAGTTGGGTCTAAGTTATTTGATTCAATTTGCGAATCTCCAGAATATTATCCAACACGAACTGAGCTTAAACTTATGAAGGATGCTGCCCCAGAAATAGCTAACGCTATTGGGTCAAATGTAGATTTAATAGAATATGGCAGCGGCGCCTCAAAAAAAGTTAGGTACATTCTTGATGCGCTTGAAATGCCGTCATCGTATGTGGCAGTTGATATTTCTCGAGATTTTCTTGTGAAAGCTAGTCGGTCTGTGGCTCAGGATTACCCAGGGATTGCTGTGCATGCAGTGTGTGCAGATTTTACTAAACCGTTTGAGTTGCCTAAGGACGTGGGTATTAGATCCAGGCGTTCAGTGGGTTACTTCCCCGGATCTACAATAGGTAACTTTACTCGCCCTGAGGCAAAAGATTTTCTTGAGGCATGTGTAAAAACATTGGGGCCCGGGGGAGGTATGCTTGTTGGTGTAGATCTCAAGAAAGACCCCATTACTCTAGAAGCAGCTTATAATGATGCTGCAGGTAACACCAAAGCTTTTAATCTTAATATTTTATCACATATAAACCGAGAGTTGTCGGGAAACTTTGATCTTCAATCTTTTTGTCACGTAGCCTTTTATAATAAAGATTTGGGGCGTATAGAAATGCATTTGGAGAGCTCTAAGAAACAATGCGTCACTGTAAGCGGTACCAAATTTTACTTTGAAGCAGGTGAACGAATTCATACTGAAAATTCGTATAAATATGAAATTGACGAGTTCCAAACGTTAGCATCAAGTGCAGGCTTTGCCCCTTCGAAGGTATGGACCGATGATAATGAGTTATTTAGTGTTCATTTTCTTCAGATTTAAAGAATTTTTCAGAACGTGGCTCATCAATACCTTTTCTATCGTACCCAGCGTCCTTTAGTAAGATCGTGGCATGCCAAGAATATTTTGACCGATGTATGCGAGTATCATGTTTTCAGAAACAGGTGCTGTTCTATATAGACGAGCTTCGCGCCATTTTCGTTCAACGTCATACTCACGTGCAAACCCGAAACCGCCATGAGTCATTAAGCACGCCTCAGCCGCCTCCCACGCTGCTTTCGCTGCTTGATATTTGGCCATATTGGCCTCAGCACCACAAGGTTTCCCTGAGTCAAACAATGCCGCTGCTTTGCGAGCCATAATGTCAGCCCCTTGTAACTCAGCCCACGATTTTGCAAGTGGAAATTGGATGCCTTGATTTTGACCAATCGGCCGATCAAAAACAATTCTCTCGTTAGCGTAACTTACTCCCTTGTCGATGAAGAATTTTCCATCTCCGAGCGACTCCCCTGCTATTAGGACACGTTCTGCATTCATACCATCCAATATGTATCGAAACCCTTTGCCTTCTTGACCAATCAAAGCGTCACCGGGGATATGCATATTATCGAAGAATACCTCAGTGGTATTATGATTTATCATGGCATCTAATGGTTTTATTTGGCAGCCATTGCCTGTTACCTCTCTAAGATCGATCAGGAAACATGAGAGTCCATCAGTCCTTTTTTCGCATTCTTCAGGAGGGGTAGTGCGAGCCAAAAGTAGCATTAAATCTGAATGAGCTGCTCGGCTAGTCCACACCTTCTGACCGTTAATCACGTAGCCGTTTCCGTCCCGCTCAGCCTTTGTTTTCAACTGCGTAGTGTCAGATCCGGTGTTTGGTTCAGTAACACCGAAAGCTTGCAGCCTAAGACTGCCTTTAGCAATTTGAGGCAAATATTTTTGTTTTTGTTCTTCAGAACCGTGGCGAAGGATTGTACCCATCGTATACATTTGTGCGTGGCATGCTGCGGCAGAGCAACCACTCGCGTGAATGGCCTCCAATATAACGGCTCCTGCTCGGATAGGGAGGCCAGATCCGCCATATGATTCTGGGATTAGGGCTGCTAAAAATCCACTCTGCGTTAGAGCATCTACAAAGGCTGTGGGATAACTGCCATCTGATGGTTGATCTTCGAGATCACGCCAGTATTTTCCGGGAAAATCGTTGCATATTGCTGCAACAGCATCGCGAAATTCAGTGTAGTCATCTTCAATTGTCATTTCCATGATATTGTCACTCACATTGTATTTCTATTTCGGAATTATTTCTGCTCATATCTATGATCCTCCCCCTAAATGTCTTGTGGATATGAAAGAGGAAATAAGAACTCTAATAAGATCGCGGCAGCCCAAGAACGTGCTGCCCGATAAAATTCATGATCATATTAGGAGATATTGGAGCATTTCGCGAAAGTCGCGCATCACGCCACTTTCTCTCTACGTCATATTCTTTGGCAAAAGCAAAACCACCATGGGTAGTGAAACATGTTTCTGCGCATGCCCATAAAGCTTCGGAGCTTAAATATTTTGCACAATTCGCTTCGGCTCCACATCGTAAACCTGCCTCAAACATTGCGGTCGCTTTCCGAACCATCAGATCAGCTGTTTGTAACTTGATATACGCATCCGATATTGGAAATTGAATTCCTTGGTTTTTGCCTATTGGACGGTTGAAAACAACGCGCTCATTGGCGTATTTGACCGCTTTGTTTAAAAGAAATCGCGCGTTGCCTATACTTTCTGCTGACACAAGGCAACGTTCTGCATTCATACCGTCAAGTATGTAACGAAACCCTTTCCCCTCTTCACCAATTAGGGCATCTCCGGGAATATTTACATTGTCAAAGAAAACCTCAGTTGTGTTGTGATTAATCATTGCATCAATGGGTTTAATTTCCATGCCGTTATTCTTTGCGTCCCTCATGTCTATCAAAAACACGGATACTCCGTCGGTTCGCTTCTCACATTGTTCTTTTGGTGTGGTACGAGCAAGTAAAAGCATAAGATCAGAGTGGCCCGCTCGGCTAGTCCATACTTTTTGACCGTTGATGATGTATCCGTTGCCGTTGCGCTCAGCACGTGTTCGAAGTTGAGTGGTATCGGAGCCAGTCGTAGGCTCGGTAACACCAAATGCTTGTAGTCTTAATTCTCCAGTGGCGATTTTTGGTAAATAACTTTGCTTTTGGTCATTCGATCCATGGCGCAGAACCGTCCCCATTGTATACATTTGAGCATGACACGCAGAGCCTTGGCACCCCATCTCGCAGACAGTTTCGAGGATAACGGAACCGGCCCGTAGCGAAAGTCCCGAACCGCCATATTCCGGAGGAATAAGAGCGGCAAGGTAACCAGCATCGGTGAGTTCTTGAACAAATTCAGTCGGATAACTTGTGTCCGGAGGTTGATTTTCAAGATCCAGCCAGTACCTGGATGGATATTTCTCACAAAGTTTCCTAACTTCAGATCGCAGTTCTGGAAAATCCTCGTCATCAAGTACTAGCTTAATTTCTTCTTCATCCATTATTCTACTCCGCCGCCGCCGAAAGGGTTGTTGCCTGTGAAAAATTTAAGGGTAGGCCTGCTTTTGCCAAACCACCACAAAGTGGTTCGTTAGGTAATTCACGGATGATAATATCACGAACAGCACATAGTTTCTTCAAGTCAATACCTGTGCGGAGTCCCATGCCCTCAAACATAAAAGCCATATCCTCTAATACTACATTCCCGGTTGCTCCAGGCGCCCAGGGGCATCCACCAAGACCGCCGAGGCATCCATCGAAGCGTCGTATTCCTGCCTCATAGGCAGCGAATGCATTTACCACACCCATACCACGTGTATCATGCAAGTGAATAGTTACCGGGATATCAACCACATCTAAAACTTCCGCGCATAGTGCTTTAATTTGGCTGGGGTTAGCATAGCCGACAGTATCGGCAAGTGATATCTCATCAGCCCCTGACTCGACAAATTGCCGGGCTAAAGAGACCACGGAGCTCGAAGCAATATCACCCTCCAATGTGCAACCAAACGCCGTTGCGCAACCGGCGAGGAGTGTTACTCTTTTGCCTGTTTCCTCTGCCTTTTTATCGCGATATTCAACAATGGCTTTAAACTCTTCCACCGATTGAGCAGGGGTGCGGCGAACATTTTGAAGATTATGGGTCTCGCTGACTGAAGTAACATAATTTAGTTGATCTACACCTGCCTCTATACCTCGTTCAGCTCCTTTGAGATTGGGCATCAGCGCACAAACGTTAAAGTTACCTACCTTTTTTGCTTCTTTAATAACTTCAGGTGCGTCCGCAAATTGTGGAATAAGTTTTGGTGGAACGAAAGAACAGACCTCAATATCAATAACTCCAGCTGCGGCTTCAGTGGTAATCCATTCTTTTTTTGCCTCGGTTGGAAAGAAAGCTTCTACATTTTGTAAACCATCACGCAGACCGACCTCTCTTATATACACATCAATATCATCTCGATTGAGCTCTTGGCCCATTAGTAATCTCCCAAATCTAATTCCTAACTGTTATGAAACGTATAACTTATTTACTTGATTCCTAGCCTTGCCACTCATCATAAGTCAATCATCGGTATGGCTATCCTTATTGCAATTGTTGCCGTAGGTTGTGGATAACGGAGGATAGAATATCCCATGGCGACTGGCGTGCATAGGACGGCTCCATTCAGAGCAATTGGGCTAATGGTTGCGAGCGTTTTCTTCATGAATTTGAATAATGCGCTACTGAAATGGCTCTCGGGTATGTATCCGGCAAGCCAAATTATTTTCATGCGTTCAATGGTGATGATATTAATAGTACTCTTGATAGTCCCTTTATTCTCAAGCTTGTCAACTCTAAAGCCAAGTAACAATTCGGGCCACTGGTATAGGGGTGTGTTAAATCTGTTAAACGGTATCTTTTTCGTTCTTGCTGTTACCTATCTTCCTCTAGCAGAAACAGTGGCGCTCACTTTTGCAGCGCCGTTGTTTCTCACAGCGCTTGCGATACCATTTCTTGGCGAGAGGGTTGGTTGGCGACGTTGGATGGCGGTGTCTCTTGGGTTCCTTGGAATTTTAATTGTCGCTCGACCTATTGGAGGCACATTACAATTAGCAATGGTTTTTCCACTGCTTGCTGCCTTAACAGGTGCGATGCGTGATATTGTTACTCGAAAACTTACAGCAAAGGAGGGTTCCCTCTCGATATTTTTCACATCAAGCTTGATTTCGGTTGTAGGCTCAATCCCTGCTTCTTTATTGGATTTAGAGCCGTTTAAGTGGGTAATGCCTGGGCTTTACGACACCGTCCTCGTTTTTTTAACTGGTCTATGTGTCGCGGCAGGACATTACCTTATGATAGAAACATTCCGCTTTGCGGAAGCTAAAATTGTTGCTCCTTTCCGCTATACTGGAATTATATGGGCTACTATTTTGGGTTTTATCGTTTGGGGCCAATTGCCCGACAAGTTTGCCATTTTGGGTGTCTCAATAATAATCATAAGCGGCCTATACATTTTGCACCGTCAACATTTATTATCAGAGATTAAGTCACCCTAACGGATGGGGTTTCCTGTGCAGCAGGCAAACCTCTGAAGGGAATAGGTCTTGTAATTTTTAGCGCTTTGCTGAAGGTAAAAATTGTGCAATGCATCATGTGCCCGGGGGGCTACTATTGTGGGTTTTCTAGGAATACCTATGAACCGATGCCCTGATGGTGATTCCGCTCAGTTTGCCGATCTGCTAATGCTAGTTTCTTAATATTCATCTGCTGAGTAAAATTTATTATTCGTCAGACTACAAAAAAGAAAATTCAGCAACGGTAATGGCAACTGCGCCCGATCTCATGATTGTTATATGGCCTCTTACAATCTTCCTGAGCAGTATAATGGTTGCGACCTTTGGAAGTCTCACACCAGTCTTCGATTTTGGTTAATGCCAAGCTTATATGATTAATTTTTCCCTCTGTTGGTGCATTGCTCAAAGCGAGGAGAGCATTGTGCAATTATTAAAGCGTTGCGTTTTGCAAAGGCATCGACGATAGCGCCGTTTGATAATACCTCCATTGCCTCTGCTGGTCTCGCCGCCTATGTGGTCAGGAAGAATCCACCTAATACTTTGGCAATCTTAGGAGCATACATTGTTATTATGAGTGGACTCTATATGATGGAGTCTGATTATTTGTATCAGAGTGCACGGCAGAAAATTTAAGAAACGTGTTTGTGGACTGAGGAGCAGGTCATGACAGCGCCGAAAACAATTTTCGCAAAGATCTGGGAGGCACATGAAGTCGTGAAACGTGACGATGGGCAGTCGTTGTTGTATGTGGATCGTCACATACTTCACGATGGCAGTTTTCATGCATTTGGAATGTTGCGTGATGCGTCCAGAACAGTGCGACGGCCGTATCAAACATTTGGAACACCCGATCATTATGCATCTACCGTCGAGCGAACTTTAGATGAGATGACTGATCTTGAAGCTCGTGAGAAGGTCGAGATGCTTGCATCTAATGCAGATGAATTTGGCATTCACCATTTCGGCCTTGAAGATAGTCGTATGGGTATTGTTCATGTTATCGGCCCGGAATTGGGCATAACCCAACCCGGTATTCTTCTTTGTTGCGGAGACAGCCACACTTCTACGCATGGTGCTATGGGATGCATTTCTTTTGGAATTGGTGCTTCCGAAGCCAGTCATGTCCTTGCCACGCAATCTATTTGGCAAAGCAAACCTAAGTCGATGCGTGTCACCGTCACTGGACAGCTGGGGTTTGGAGTTAGTGGGAAGGATGTGGCCTTAGCCTTAATTGCTCAAGAGAGTGCCTCTTGTGGTGTAGGGTATGCGATTGAATATGCTGGTCCATGTATTAATCAGCTCGATATTGAAGGAAGGCTTACCCTTTCGAATATGACCATTGAAGCAGGATCACGCATAGGGCTTATTGCGCCAGACGAAAAAACAATTAAATTTCTAGAGGGCGCAGAATTTGCGCCAAAAGGCAGGAAATGGGATCTTGCAGTTGAAGCCTGGAAGGGTTTACCGACAGATGAGGGTGCTGAATTCGATAAGGAAGTGACATTAAATGGCTCAACTATTGCGCCAATGATTACATGGGGCACAAGTCCGCAACATGCCATCCGTATAACTGAACCAATTCCTGATCCAGAGGCAGAACCTGATAGTGAAAAGCGTGAGGAAATGAAGCGAGCTCTAACGTATACTGGTTTGATGCCAGGACAGTTAATGACAGATGTTTCGGTAGATCGTGTTTTTATAGGTTCATGTACCAATAGTCGTATACAGGATTTGCGGCTGGCTGCAGAGGTGGTTAAAGGTCAAAGGGTTAAGGTTTGGTCAATGATCTCGCCGGGTTCTGGGAAAATCCGTCAACAGGCTGAAGCAGAAGGCTTGGATCGAATCTTTACTGATGCCGGCTTTGATTGGCGCCACTCAGGGTGCTCAATGTGTGTTGGTTTGAATGGTGATCTACTTAATAAAGGAGAGCGTTCAGCCTCCACATCCAATCGTAATTTTGAGGGCAGGCAAGGTCCCGAAACTAGGACACATTTGGTAAGCCCCGCCATGGCCGCCGCTGCTGCTGTAACAGGAAAGTTTACTGATGTTCGTACTTTGATGGAAAGACGTTAAGATGGAAGCTTTTACTTCCCTGACCGCGATTGCAATCCCATTTGATCAGGTTAATGTTGATACCGATCAAATAATACCGGCGCGGTTTTTGAGGAAACAGCGAAGTGATCCCGACTATGCATCCTTCCTGTTTAACAACGCTCGATATAATGACGATGGTTCAGAGAAAGAAGATTTCATTTTGAATCAAGAAAAATATCGGCACGGTCAAATAATCATCGCTGACGAAAACTGGGGCTGCGGATCCTCGCGAGAGGCAGCTGTTTATGCATTGTTAGCGAATGGGATTCGCGCAGTGATCGCGCCCAGTTTTGGAGATATTCATTATAATAATGGGATGAAGAACGGCATGCTACCCGTCCGGCTACCAACTTCAGATTGTAATACTCTCAGAAAACAAATTCATAAGGTGCCGGGGTCACGGGTTTCTATAAATCTTTTAGACCAACTAGTCGTGGGGCCTGAAGGAACCAATTACAACTTTGAAATCGATCCTTTGCACAAGCATTGCATGGTAAATGGACTTGACGATATAAGCCTAACTCTTGGATATGAGGATGTTTTAGGTGCTTACGAGAAGAAAAGACAAAAGGAAGCACCTTGGCTATATTAACGGCCTTGGCGCTCTTAGCGTTTCCCAAAATTCGCCTCGTAGTCCGTCCAATCTTTATAATCAAATAAGGCAAATAAGTCGGGTTGGTCAAACATCCAATCTGCCATTCCCTCTGTTGTGCCCTCTTTCTTTAAATGTTCAAGAACGCGAGTGCCTGACTTGCCAAGAACTCGCCCCATCGAGCCTGGATAAATAGCTAGGTCATACCCTAGCTCTTGCAGTTCAGTGGTTTTTATAAATGGTGTGCGACCTCCTTCAACCATATTAGCTAATGTAGGTGCAGAAATTTGCTCATTGACCATCCGCATTTCGTCAATACTTTCAGGGCTCTCCACGAAGGCTACATCGGCACCAGCCTCAACGTATGCATTCATACGATCAATAGCTTCATTGATTCCGAATTCAGTCCGAGAATCGGTTCTCGCCATCACGACGAAATCCGGATCGTCACGAATATCAACTGCAGCTTTGATCCTGCCACACATTTCATCAACTGATGCAATGACCCGGTTCATCATGTGTCCGCAGCGTTTAGGCCATTGCTGGTCTTCTATTTGAATGCATGAAATACCAGCTTTTTCATAATCTCGGGCAGTTCGAACTACATTGAGCGGTCCTCCGTACCCTGTATCTGCATCAGCGATAATAGGAATTTCAACTGCATCGGCAATCCTGCGAATGTGGGATATGATTTCTCCATATGACAGCATGCCGAGATCTGGGGCACCCATTAGGCTCATGGAAATTCCAGCCCCCGTCAAATATAGAGCATCGAAGCCGGAATTCTGAACTATACGCCCCGAAATACAGTCAAAAGCACCAGGCGCTACCAATATTCCATCAGCTTGCAAAAGTTTGCGTAATTGGGTATTACGCCCCTTCTTATTTTTTAGTCCGACCGGCAAGTTTCTTTTATCTACCATCACAAAACTCCCTCAAGTTTTAATTTATTTTCATTATGGTAAGGGTGGGGTTCCTTATCGCAAGTCATGTCGGGCTTTTTTGTATTATTGTAAGATTATCAGTCCATCTGCAGCCACTGCGCCTTCGCCATCCTCTCTGACGATGAGTGGATTGATCTCGGCCTCAGTGAGTTTTGGCCTCTTTATAAACGCCAGTTGCGACAAGGCTACCAATGCATTAGCAATTGCCTGAAGATCGCCCTGCGGCATCCCACGATAACCACAGATAGGAGCCAGACCCTTTACCTCCTTTATCATATCTAAGGCAGTTGCATGGCTAACAGGTGCCATACGTACTGCGGCGTCGCCATAAACTTCAGATAAGACGCCACCGGCACTGAGCACAACAGTGGGACCTACTAGTTCATCAACCCGATACCCTATTAGGACTTCAGCTAAGCCCTTTTCCATACTTTGAATTAAGAATCCCTCTATCTTTGCTTGAGGTAGTAATCTAGAGACCCGCGCCTTCATATCCTGTACTTTGGTCTTTAATTGCTTGGAGTTCTCAATATTTAATAATACACCTCCTACTTCCGTTTTGTGGGGTATATCCCTTGATACGATTTTAGCGACACATGGGAAACCAACCGATTTTGCCGCTTGCACCGCTTTTTCTACATCTTTCGCGAATGCAGCCGCGACTTGGTTTATTCCCAGTTTACTAAAAACCGTGCGACATTCTCTTTCGCTAAGTCCACAACCGGTTCGACTGCCAAGCGCCTTGCGGGCTGCTTTGAGATCAAACTGAGGGTTTCTTCGGAGTGGCACAGGTTCTTGCCAGTGGAGGAATGAATGCATGGCATCTGCACAACTCTCGGGCGTCCGGAAGCAAGGTACTCCCGCTTTGGTCAGAAGTCGGCCGCTTTCTGCAGCTTCTGGAACCAAGAAACCTCCCAGAGGTTTAGCTTTTTTGGCAAACTTTATTAGGGATTGTACAGAAACTTCCGGATTGAATTGAGCCGACGATCCCACAACCATGACCGCGGCATCGTTAGAATCTGAATTCATTACCTCTTTGAGCACCCGCTCCGTGTTTTCCGCAGTTGCACCTTTATATGTAAGATCCAATAGTGGGCCATTTGAGATTAGTCCCCCTTCTTTCTCGATACGTGCAACTGCGTCCTCTGGCAGAGGCACAGCGTTTAGTCCAGCGACCCCCAGACGATCAACGGCCATACCACCTCCACCACCAGTTGTTGTGATGACTGATACGTTCTTACCGGGTCGAGGTTTCCGACCAATTAACAAATTAGGCATTTCTAAAAGCGTTTCGAACTGGTCCACTCTCACCACGCCGTTATGTTTAAAATAAGCATCAACAGCACTATCTGTCCCAGCAATGGCACCGGTATGACTTGCGGTGAACTCAGCGGCAGCATCTGAACGGCCAAGTTTATATACAATTACGGGTTTTCTTGCGGTAAAGGCGCGACGAACCATTTCCGTAAACGCCGGCTCATGTCGTATAGTCTCCAAAAAGAGCAGAATGCATTTTGTTTTTGGATCCTTTATTAGAATCTCTCCGATTTCAGCGACAGACACATCACATTCATTGCCAATAGAGACCATTTTCGAAAAAGCCATGCCACGATGCTGGCCGCGCGACAGAAATGTACCAGTAAGGCTGCCACTCTGAGAGATTACGCCAATATTGCCTTTATATATTCTTGGTAGTTGCAATACCGTATTGGGCGAGATCATTGCAGGTGGATCCATACAGTAGATGCCCATACAATTAGGGCCAATCACACGTACATTGCCTTTTTTTGCTTCTTTAACGACCTCTTCTTGCAGTTTTGCGCCGTCAGTCCCGGATTCAGCGAAATCAGCGGTGAAGATGGTTGCTACTTTAACCTTGGCTTGCGCGCAGTCCCGCATCACCGCTGGAACTGCTTTTGGTCCAGTCATTATGAACGCGTGGTCAACCCGGTCAGGAACTTCAGTGACTGATTGATATGCTTTAACACCATAGACTTTTTTTCGTCTTGGATTGATAGGATAGATTTTACCCTTGTAGCCGTGCTTTTCTAGGAATTGTTGTGGACGTGAATTATTGCGTCCCTTATCGTCTGAGGCCCCGATTAATGCAATATTTTGCGGTTCAAAGAGTGCTTTTGCTAAGCGAGAGCTGGCCATTTTTTCCTCTTGTCTTTGACGTTAGCGGGTTTTTATTATTAAGCCATCAACTGCAATAGCCCCTCGTTTTTTAATGATCACTGGGTTAATTTCTGCATCAGTGATCTTATCAACTAGGAAGGCTAATTGTGAAAGCTTATGGATTATAGTTGCGACCGCTTTTAGGTCTCCTTTCGGAAGTCCGCGGTACCCACGGACTGGGGCTAACCCTTTTACTTCATGAAGCATTTCCAACGCGGTTCTTTCTGTGACCGGCGCTAACCTTACCGCCGCGTCATTATAAATCTCAGACATTATACCACCAGAACCGACTACAACAGTAGGTCCAACAATATCGTCCACTCGAAAGCCAACTAGAATCTCAGCTAAGCCGGTTTCCATACGCTGCACAAGGAAACCATCAATCTTTGCATTTGGTGAAGTCTTGTGAACATTACGTTTAATCCGTTTAATTGCGGCCTTTAAATCACTAAGAGACTTTATCTCTAACTCAATGCCTCCAGCTTCAGTTTTGTGTGGTATGTCGGCAGAAACAACCTTCACAGCTAAAGGAAACCCAATTCCTTTGGCCTTAGACAATGCTTGGAGCGCTGTGGTAACAAAAACCGATTTCACCTGTCTTATGCCGAGTATTTTGAAAATCCTTTGACACTCCTTTTCACTCAGAATTGAACCTTCGGTGCGGTTTATTGCCTTTGAAATGCGAGATAAATCTACACTTGTTCTTTTTGGTAATGCCCGAGGAGCCTCCCATTCCAGAAAACCGCGCATTGCGTCTGCGCAGCTCTCAGGTGATTTAAAGGCGGGAATTTTCAGCGAACTCATTAGTCGAGCTGTATCAGCAGCTTCCGGGATCAAAGCTGCTCCGAAAGGTTTATCATGCCCAAGAAATTCCTTCAAAGGCATGACAGTCCGTTCAGGATTGAATTCGGCTGACGAACCCGGCGTCATTATTACTGCACCATTATTACGCGCATTAAAGGCCTCTTGTAGTATTTGTCTGACATTTTTGGGGTAAGCCCCGGCAAGGGTTACGTCGATTAATGGTCCATTTGAAAATGTACCTCCAGCCTTAAATATTCGGCGTTCTGCATCTTTTGGGAGCGGTGTGGGTGAAAGGCCATTAACGCCAAGATTATCAACAACCATTCCACCACCACCACCAGTAGATGCGATTACTGCAACATTTTTATTTTTGATTGGCTTTCGGCCCATTGCAAGATAAGTCATTTCGAAAAGGCTCTCGAAATGCCGCACCCTGATGATGCCATGCTGTTTAAAAAAAGCATCGACAGCAGAATCAGTTCCTGCGATCGCGCCTGTATGCGATGCAGTGAACTCTGCTGCTGCCTCGGACCTTCCAATTTTATAAACTACGATAGGTACATTTTTATAGAAGGCACGCCGCGCCGCTGCAGCAAATGCTTTGTAATTGCGAATAGTCTCCAAGAACATAAGAATAATTTTTGTTTTTGGATCATCGATCATAATTTCAGTGATTTCAGGTACAGATACGTCACATTCATTTCCGATCGAGACAATTTTTGAAAAGGCAAGACCACGATGCTGTCCCCGGGAAACAAAAGTTCCTGTAAGACTCCCACTTTGACTAATGACCCCGATACTTCCCTTCTCAATCTTGGGGATTTGCATTATCCGATTCGGTGATATTATTGCCGGTGGGTCCATGCAGTAGACACCCATACAATTCGGGCCAACAATTCGTACGTTGCCTTCTTTTGCAATTCGCATCATTTCGTCTTGGAGTCTAATTCCGTCTGATCCGGCTTCAGCAAAATTAGCACTAAATACTGTTGCCACTCTTACCCCAGCTTTTGCGCAGTCTTGTATTACTGAGGGGACTGTCCGTGCTGGTGTCATCACCAAGGCGTGGTCTATAGGGCCCGGGGCATCTGAGACGTTGACGTAGCATTTGTGGTTGTAAACTTTTTTACGCTTGGGATTAACCGGAATTATTCGCCCTTTATAACCATGTTTTTCTAGATATAGAAGCGCCATCGCATTATGACGGCGCCCCTCATCAGAGGCACCTATCATGGCTACTGAGCGTGGGCGGAAAAGTGCGTCGGCTAAGCTTGCTTTACGAGGCATCGGCTATTCCGCCGCTTCTGCCGTTGCTTCGCGCGGGGGACGCTGAGAAAATCGTCTTTTGAATACTCCTTCAGCTATCCGATTTCTCATCATTTCCAATGAACCACCCGCAATCATCCAACCTCGACAACGGCGTAAACAGTACTCGACAAGGGAATCTTGAGAGAAACCGAGCGCACCCATTACCTGCATTGCCTCATTGCAGACCTCAAATCCCGCTTGATTACAAAATAATTTAGCGATTGAGGTTTCTTGCGGGTCGGGTAATCCGCGATCAGCGTTAGTTGCTGCTCGATATAGCAGTAACTGGCCGGCATCAAGCTTCACTTTCATATCTGCAAATTTCCACTGGAGTCCCTGGAACTCACAGATTGATCTACCAAATTGCTCGCGATCAAGTGCATAGTCACGAGCGAGGCGGTATGCATGTCTGGCAAGAGAGATCGAACGCGCCGTATTCCCGATGCGTTCGGCGTTGAAGCCAGTGATTTGCTTTTTAAAACCACCAGGACCGAGCAAGACTCTTTCTTTTGGCACATAAACATTGTCAAAAAACATCGAGACCCAACGCTCACCATTTAGGTAAGGTGTAGGGGCACCTTTAGTGTAGCCGTCCATTCCATTTTCAATCAAAACCGATCCGATACCGCCAAGGCCAGGGCCGAATCGAACATAAAGAACGATAACATCGGCATATTCACTATTACCAATAAATACTTTCTCCCCATTAATTCGGAACCCGTCTCCATCTGGAGTAGCCGTTGTTTGAAGATCTGTTGTGGCTGAACCAGCGGTCGGCTCTGTCATGCCAACAGCCACAACCTTTTCCCCTGCCAAAAGTCCAGGTAAATATTCCTCTTTTTGCTCTGGTGTGGCATATTCTGCAAAGGTGCGAATGGCTCCAAAGTTACCCGCCTGAATTACATCTGCGGACCTTGGGCAAACTTGGCTAACCTGCTCTATAGCGAGAACGGCGTCCAGTAAAGTCCCCCCTATGCCACCATCCTCTTCCTTAATTGTGATACCTAGAAGCCCTTGTTCAGACATCAACTTAGCGACATCATAGGGATACTCATGATTATGGGCGCGTTCGAGTGCGCCATCCGAAAGATGCCGTTCCGCGAATCCACGAACTGACTCCTGAAATAGCTTTTGTTCCTCTGGTAGCTGAAAATCCATTATTATCTCCTTATCGATCAATATGCAGTGTATCGGTTAATTATGATTGTGGTAAAGAGGGAGTTGCAGGGAGTTATTAAATGAATGCAGAAAAAATAGCGTATTTAGACATTAGCACTCAGGCTAATTTGATAAAATCGGGCCAATTGTCGCCTGTTGATCTCGTTGAAATTTATTTAGAACGGATTGAGAAATGGAATAGCATCCTTTGTGCTTGGACATTCGTTTGTGGTGAACAAGCACTAGCCCAAGCCAAAGCAATGCAGGATGAGATCGCGGCCGGCAAGTATCGTGGTGTTCTGCATGGCATTCCATTCGGCGTAAAAGATCAAATGATGACAAAGGATGTACCAACTAGTCTAGCTTCCGTCATCAGAGAAGACTTCGGCTCGGACCGAGATGCCACAGTTGTTAAAAAGCTACAAGATGCTGGTGCGATACTCATTGGGAAGCAGAATCTACATGAATTTGGCAAAGGAGGAGCTAATACTTTCCACTTTGGTGAACCACGTAATCCATGGAACCCAAATCATACGCCAGCTAGTTCGTCATCAGGTTCTGGTATCGCGACCGCTGCTGGTATGTGTAGTTTTTCAATTGGGGAAGATACGGGCGGCTCCATACGTGGGCCCGCGTGGGCAGCAGGTCTTGCAGGTATCCGACCAACATTTGGGCGGGTCAGTCGATATGGCGGGTTTATGTATGCGTACACGCAAGATACCTTCGGTCCGTTGACCCGCAGCGTTTTAGATAATGCTTTGGTTCTCCAGAAAATAGCGGGTTATGATCCCAATGATCCTTTAACTGGCAAAAACCCAGTACCTGATTACCCGTCTTATATGGATGGGAATATCAGCGGTTTGCGCATTGGGTTGGTTGAGGAGCTCAGTACTGATCTCGATATGCACCCGGATGTGGAAAAAGCATTTAATCAAGTTCAGGATATTTTTAAATCTAAGGGCGCTATATTAGATAAAGCGTCGCACCCGCTCGGAAAATATGGTGTTCCGCTACAGATGCTAACGTCAGATGTTGAGGTTGCATCCATGTTAACACGAAGCGCGTTGCGTAACCATTGGAGTAAAGTGGATAGTGGTGTTCGCGCCCGTGTAGCTGCAGCGGCCCTTGTGCCAGGTACCGTGTACACTCGCGCGATGCGAGCTCGTGTTTTGGTACGGGATCAGCTTCTGAATCTTTTCGATCGTTATGATGTATTGATTGGGCTTAGTCATATAGTCCCACCAGAACTCATACGTGAAACACGATCATCATTAACTAGCTCAGGAGATTTCAGTAAAAAGATAGCCCATGCTAGGCGAATGCTATCCTACCCTTTCAACATTGCAAATGTCCCCGCGATGAATGTTTTATGTGGCTTTAGCAATGGTTTGCCGATGGGATTTCAAGTGGCCGCAAAACCCTATAACGAACAGATGATTTACAGGGTTGCATACGCTTATGAGCAACAGGCAGGTTGGTTTAAGAGACACCCCAAACTAGAAAATACATTGTCTGACGTTGAAGAAATAACAGAAAAGGAAATTGAAAAGACTGAACTTTCAGGTGATGTAAGAACTGATATTCAGGAGCTTGGAAAATTGATTGATCTCAAAATTCCTGATGGTGATAGTGCCGAAATCGGCTTGCGTTTTGACTCTCTTCTTAAATCGATGCAGGAGATAGAGGAAGTCTTGGGATTGCAGATGGATGATGTTGATCCAATCCCGCCGATTTATCCACATGCGCGTTTTTAATGCTGGTATCTACTCATGCCGCCGTCAACTGGAATTACGGTTCCAGTAATGTACTTCGCAAACGAGGAGCATAAATATGTTGTCAGGTGCGCCACATCAGAGGGTTTGCACATTTGGCCAGTTGGAATGTGTTTGGCTACATAAGTTTTGAGTTCCTCGTCTAACCATTTTTTGCGTGTTGTATCACAGTCAATAAGACTTGGCTGAATGGAGTTAATTGTTATGCCGTACTTTCCGACTTCTCTTGTGAGGCTTTTGGACCAAGCTGCGAGTGCCCCCCACGCTGCAAACTCACTATTAAAATGCATGGGTTCGAAACTACCTATCACATTTACAACACGGCCAAACTCATTCTCGATCATAAACGGTAATGCATTGTGGGTAATGTTTCTTGTTTGATCGAAATAAAGTTTCATATCTGCACGCCAGGTTTCTGAGCTTGC